>JAEZYW010000035.1 GCA_023418835.1 Bacillota bacterium
ACAATGATGTGTATACCTGCGTCAGCACCAGAGATTTTTAAAACTTTAGGTTCCTTTTCTAGAAATTTAATTGCAGTTTCCCTATTTCTCTTATAAATTCTTCTCATCCTATTGAGATGTCTTTCAAAATGTCCTTTTTTTAAAAATTCCGCCATCACAATTTGTTCTAGGACTGGAACGGAACATATAAAAAAGGGAGCGTCCTTATTCAATATCTCCATAAGCCTATCAGGCAAAACCATATAACTTATTCTAATAGAAGGAGCAATAGATTTGGAAAAGCTTCCCATGTATATGACCTTATCTTTAGTATCTAAACTCTTCAAAGGATCTATGGGCTTTCCTACATATCTAAATTCACTATCGTAATCGTCTTCTATTATAAAGTTCTTAGGTTTTTCATTTGCCCATTTTAAAACTTCTTGTCTTGTGCTAATGGGCATTATTGTACCAGTGGGAAATTGATGAGATGGAGTTAATATCATGATATTAGCATCACTTTTTTTAAGTTCATCTACATCAATTCCTTCTTCTTTAACATCTATAGGTACTACACCAAATCCTCTGGATTCTATCATCTTTGGCAAAATTTCATATCCTGGATTTTCTACACCAAATATATTATTGGGAGAAAAAATATAAAATAAAATTTGAAATAAATACTCAATTCCAGAGTCAATGACGATATTTCTAGGATTTACAGTAAATCCCCTAGTTTCGCTTAGATATTTGCTAATGGATATCCTAAATTCCAACATACCATTTGGATCAGAATTTATGAGAATGTTTTCACGATTTTTCTCCAAAACCTGCCTATATAGCTTTGAGAAAGTATAGAAAGGAAAATCTTTCTCGGCTATTGCATTTGACGAAAAATTATATTTAATCTCTTTTTTATCATCAGCTTCGAAATCCACAAACTTAGGTGCAGATTTTCCCACATCTATATTGCTAAGTTTTTCTACAAAATAGCCCTTTCTTTCGATGGCTTCAATAAAACCTTCTTCTTCTAATAGATAGTATGCCCTAGTTATAGTGTTTACACTAAGTCCTAAAGAGTCAGACAATGATCTTTTAGATGGGAGTTTCTCTCCGCTTTTTAAATCTCCTTCTGCAATTAATTTTTTATAGTATTCATAGAGTTGAAGGTAAAGAGGCGTTTCTAAATTGTTATCGACTATCATCTTTCCCTCCTAAAAATGAACATAACATTATTTTAGCATTTACACAAAAACTTTACAATAAGTATTTTTACTAAATATGCTATAAAACCTTAAAATTTAGACATAAACAAAATAATAACAATTTTATTTTGATTTTTTCCTATACATTAAAAGTCTTTATTGAATTGATCCATAAAGACTTTTTACGCGTTTTGAATTTACAAATACCATATTCTTTTATTGCTAGTAGAGATTCCTATTGCTCCAGAATTTAAACAATTGATTACGTCTTCTTTTTCTTCAATCAACCCTCCCGCTATTACGGGAACTCTAGTTTCATTGGATATTTTTCCAATCATTCTGGGAATTAATCCCGGCAAAATCTCTATTGCATCGGGTTTAAATTGTTTTATTGAATTGATCCCTGATTCTATTGACAAAGAATCGAGGAGAAATAATCTTTGTATCGTAAGCATTCCGAAATTTTGTCCAGCTTTTATTAAGTTGGATTTTGTCGTTATAATTCCATCAGGCTTAATATTTTGATTGATAAATTTTAGGGCAGTTACATCTTTAGAAAACCCTCCAATTAAGTCCACGTGGATAAACACCAATTTATTATTATCTTTTAATTTTTTTACAGCATCTTTAATATTTAAAATATCTCCCGTAAGTAGAAATGCTATATTACTTGGAGACTTTATAACGTCATCTATCTGTTTAAAGTCGTTTATACTCGCTATAATTGGGTTGTCATGGATAGATTCATAAAAATCACTTCTCATACTTTTCCTCTTCTTTAATTAGATAGGAATTGTTTTATTACTCTGCGCTTTTCGAAGCTATAATATTCACTCCCGTATCTAAAATATTTTCTATTAAAATGTCACCCATTTTCACAGGTCGTGTTACTATTATAGCATTAATTTCTTTCATGCATTGGAAAATTTTGTCTTTAGGAATCTCTTTACTAGTTCTGACAGGTATGAATTTCGTCTTCAAATCCTTCGTCTTTACTGTAGTAGTCAAAAGTCTAGTGGGAGATTTCAATTTTTTTATAGCATATCTCTCTCCCCTTTTGCAAACAGCGCCAGCGACTTTATATTCGTCTTCACTTGTGTCGACTTCTAAATGGCATCCTATAGGACAAACTATACAAATCAGCTTTTCAGTTGTCATATTAAATACTCCTTCTAATTTTCAATTTCTACAATCAATTCAGATAAATTTTCTTCAGCTAAAATCTGAGAATCCATTTGAATTTTTACCATTTCACTTGGCATCATATATCTTTTTTTGAATTCTCCAATTTTATTTCCCTTGGATTTTAATACTAATTTTGTATTCTCATAAATATCGTCGACCCTCATAAGTAATTCTATTTTGCCTTCTAAATTATCTTTCCTAATTTTTTGAGGAACTACGTAATAGACACCTTTGCCTGGAATTGTATCCACAAATTCAGATTGAACTTTTCCATTTTTAATATATTTTGCTGCCCCTACTGCCGCTTTTTCACTTTCTTCTGTTACAAAGTCCACAATATCGTGAACATGAAGGACATTTCCACAGGCAAAAATTCCCTCTACAGAAGTCTCCATGTAATTATCTACAACTGGTCCCCCAGTTTTTCTATCCATTTCAATACCTATATTATTGGAAAGTTCATTTTCTGGTATCAAGCCTACGGACAATAAAACTGTATCGCATTCATAGGTCTTTTCAGTTCCTGGAATAGGGCTTTTATTTTCGTCTGTTTCAACTACAACGACACTTTCAACTCTTTCTTTCCCATTTATCTTGATAATTGTGTGTTGAAGCATCAAAGGAATATCAAAATCATTTAGACATTGAACCACGTTTCTACTAAGTCCAGCGGCATAACTTCCTCTTGCCAAAACTCCAATGACTTCTGAGCCTTCAAGTACAAGTCTTCTTGCCATTATCATGCCAAT
The DNA here is from genome assembly GCA_023418835.1 of Bacillota bacterium. Taxonomy (GTDB): domain Bacteria; phylum Bacillota; class Clostridia; order Tissierellales; family Peptoniphilaceae; genus Neofamilia. The sequence continues at coordinate 3,119 of JAEZYW010000035.1, forward strand.
GTCTCCTGAGCCCAAAATAATTACTTTCTTTCCAACGTTGTAGCCATCTATATTTATTAACTTTTGAGCCATTCCTGCATTATAAACTCCAACGGGTCTCGATCCCGGTATGTTCAAAGCACCCCTAGTTCTTTCTCTGCATCCCATTGCCAGAATTATGGATTTTGCCTTTACACTTACTAGACCTTCTATGGTATTAATAAAAGTTACTATTTTATCTGTCAAATCTAATACCATAGTGTCTAATTTGTATTCGATATCATTTTCTTTTAATTCTACAATAAATCTCTCGGCATATTCTGGACCAGTTAACTCTTCTTTAAAAAGATGAAGTCCAAAGCCATTGTGGATACACTGTTGAAGTATGCCCCCTAATTCATTGTCTCTTTCAATAACCAAAATATTTTTCAAGCCTTCTTTTTTAGCTTTAATAGCAGCTCCTAAACCTGCAGGTCCGCCGCCAATGACGACTAGTTCATATTCTTTCATTGTTAAACCTCCTAGTTCACTTAGTTTTTGCTATTGCAATATTACTGTTAGGAGAATCTTTTACAACTTCTGTATAATCAATTCCCAATTCCCTTGCCAATATTTCCATCACCTTTGGAGCACAAAAACCACCTTGGCACCTTCCGCTTCCAGGTCTTGCCCTTCTTTTAACTCCGTCCACTGTAGTAGCCCCTGCGTTTCGATGTATTACATCCACAATTTCTCCTTCAGTTATATTTTCGCATCTGCATATAACTCTTCCGTATTGAGGTTTTTCCATAATTAAATTTTTCTTTTCCTCATCACTTAATTCCATAAAAACAATATGTTTTCTTCTTATTGGATTAAAATCTCGTTTTTCTTTAATGGAATCGTCTTTTTTAATAACCATATCAGAAACGTATTTTCCTATGGCTGGAGCAGCACTTAAACC
>JAEZYW010000078.1 GCA_023418835.1 Bacillota bacterium
GGTTTAAACTTTACTATAGACGGATTTAGATACATCTACGGAGGGATTGCCTCTTTTATGTGGCTTGGAACTTCTATGTTTTCTGTGGAATATTTTAAAAGCTATAGAAATCGAAATCGATACTATCTCTTTATGTTAATAACTTTGGGTTCTACTTTGGGAGTTTTGTTTTCTGTGGATTTAATAACCACTTTTATTATGTTTGAGATAATGAGTTTTGCATCCTATGTAATGGTGGTTCACGACGAGAAAAAGAAAACGAAAAGAGCTGCCGATACATATATTGCAGTATCCCTTTTTGGGGGAATGGTTATGTTAGTTGGAATTATGCTAATTAACCACAACTTGGGGACGACAAATTTTTTGGAAATCCAAGAAATTATGAGCAGTTACGATGGGGATTTAAGACAAATTTACACCGGAGCGATTTTAATGATGGTGGGATTTGGATCTAAGGCGGGAATGTTTCCAATTCACATCTGGCTTCCAAACGCCCATCCCAGTGCGCCAGCTCCTGCTTCTGCCCTTCTTTCTGGAATTTTGACAAAGACTGGAATTTTTGGCGCGGCAGTAATTTCCACAAACTTATTTTTATATGACGCCTTGTGGGGAATGGGAATTTTAGTTTTTGGAATGATTACCATGTTTATCGGCGCCTTTTTTGCACTTTTTTCTATAGACTTAAAGAGAACTTTGGCATATTCATCTGTATCCCAAATTGGATTTATTCTCGTCGGTCTAGCCATGGAGGGGATTTTGGGAGAACATAACGCCCTTGCCATAAGGGGAGCCCTTTTACACATGGTGAACCACTCTTTAATAAAATTAGTTTTATTTATGATGGCGGGAGTTGTCTATATGAATCTCCACGAATTAAATTTAAATAAGATTAGAGGATTTGGAAAGAAAAAACCCCTACTATTATTTATATTTGCAGTGGGGGCCTTGAGTTTAGGCGGGGTTCCTCTATGGAGCGGATACATTTCTAAAACCTAGCTCCACGAAAGTATTGTGGAACAAATTTTAGAATTAGGAGAGGCTTCCCTCTCTAAGGGTTTCTTCCAATTTACAGAGGTTCTCTTTATGGTAACGGGAGGACTAACGGCTGCCTATATGTTGAAACTCTTTGTGGCAATATTTGTAGAAAAAAATCCCTATTCCCAAGACAAAAACGACTCCTTCAACAAAAACTATATGTCTAAACTTTCCGCTTTTGGACTGGTAGTTCCGGCGACTTTACTTTTCTTCCTAGGCTCATTTCCAAGGATTATGGACGCAATAGGAAAGATGGGACAGGAATTTTTCTTTGGACACGACCCTGCCCACCAAGTGGAATATTTTGCTTGGGTAAATCTCAAAGGAGCTTTGATTTCTCTATCCATTGGTTTTTTAGTATATTTCTTTATCATAAGAAAATTCTTTATGGAAAAGGACGAAAATGGAAACACTCGATACATCGATCCTTGGCCCAAGGCTCTAAGTTTAGAAGAGGGATTGTATCGACCGCTAATTAGTTTTTACATTCCAAATTTTGGAGGATTTATAGCGAAAACTTTGGGAAATATCCCAATGAATGTGGGAAATTTTGAGATTGATTTATTTAAAAAACTAGACGCATTTTATATAGACCAAATGTCGCGTCAAGAAGAGAGAAAAGAGGAAGAGAGGTTTGAAAAAATAGTAAATAGAATTAGTAGAAAGACTTTTCAATCTAGCTTGATGCAGTTTTCCATAGCTTTAGTTGTAATTCTTCTATTAATTTTAGTAATTTAGTTAATTATGAAATTATTTTTAACTTTGGGGTATAATAGAATTGGTAAATTTAAAAAGAAAGAGGGAGAAGTATGGGATTAATTAAAGCCGGACTAAGCGCAATAGGTTCTACAATGGCAGATCAGTGGAAGGAATTTTTTTATTGCGATGCTATGAGTGCAGATGTTTTGGTATCTAAAGGCCAAAAACGAGTATCGGGAAGGTCTGCCAATGTTAGCGGTTCTGACAATATAATTACTAATGGCAGCGGAATCGCCGTAGCAAATGGACAATGTATGATTATTGTAGAACAAGGTGAAGTTGTAGAATTTTCTGCAGAGCCTGGACAATACACCTATGATACTTCTACAGAGCCTAGCATTTTCCAAGGGGATTTAAAAGACAGCATAATGGAAACTTTTAAAACCATAGGAAAAAGATTTACCTATGGTGGAGATACAGGTAAAGACCAAAGAATTTACTATTTTAACACAAAAGAGATACCGGGAAATAAATTTGGAACGCCAAATCCAGTTCCCTTTAGAGTTGTGGATAAAAATATTGGTTTAGATGTGGACATCTCTGTTAGGGCAAATGGACTTTATTCTTATAGAATTGTAGACCCTCTATTATTTTATACCAATGTTACAGGAAATGTGGCAGGAGAATTTAGAAGAGAAGAAATCGATGGCACTTTGAGATCGGAATTTTTAAACGCTTTGCAACCAGCTTTTGCTAAAATTTCCCAAATGGGAATTAGATATTCAGAACTTCCAGGTCATACAATGGAACTTTCAGATGCCATGAACGAAGTTTTAAGTAAAAAATGGGGAGAGCTTAGGGGATTAGAAATTTTGACAGTTTCAATAAACTCCATTACTGCTCCAAAAGAAGACGAAGATATGATAAAAGAGCTGCAAAGATCTGCCGTTTATCGAGATCCGTCTATGGCTGGAGCGACCATTGTTGGAGCCCAAGCCGACGCTATGAGAGAGGCTGCCAAAAATCCAGGTGGGGCTATGGGAGGCTTCATTGGAATGGGAATGGCTAGAGATGCGGGAGGAGTAAATCCAGAAAGTTTCTATAAGATGGCTGAAGAGAAAAAAGAAAGAGAGCCAGAAGAAACTGGGGAGAGAAAATCTCAACCAGGGCCAAATCCCCAAGGGGCAAGGTGGTTCTGTCCAGAATGTGGAACTGAAAATTATGGAAAATTCTGTACAAACTGCGGAACAAAAAAACCAGAACATTTAGAATAAAATCAACCTGCTTTAGACTTAAAATCTAGAGCGGGTTTTTTAATGGAAAAATTTTTAAAGGTAAATTCCTATTTTAAAAATAAAATTTACAAATAGATTGACAGGAGGGGAGTAAAAATGTTATTTTATTAATGATATAAATAATCATTATCAAGTAGGAGGAATTATGAACAAAATATTAAAAAAACTTATATCAACAGCGATAATCTTTAGCATATTGCTTTTACCCAACGGGTCTATTGCAAGTGGAGAGTTAACTCGAGGAGATTTTGCAACTGAGATAGCAAATATATTTAATGCTCAGGAAAAAAGCGATTTGTCAATGTATAAGGATATTAAAAAAGAAGAAGTTTACGAAGGAATTTCTAAAGCCGTTTATATGGGGGCTATTTTAGGAAAAACCCAAGACAAAATGGGAGTATCTGATGGCGTGACATTTGAAGAGGCTATAACTAGTTTGTATAGGATCATGGCTTATAAAGGCGGAGATATTTCCAATTTATCCAAAATGGAACACAAAGATAAAGTGTCTTCTTGGGCAGAAACATATGTGGCAAAATTTATTGAAATGGGGGTTATCAAAGATGAACTACTAAAAATTGAGCCAACTAAAAATATTTCCAAAGAAACTTTAAACAAAATAATTGAGAATTTATTTCCAAATATTGTAAAATCTCAAGA
>JAEZYW010000123.1 GCA_023418835.1 Bacillota bacterium
TTATCCATATTTTTCGAAGGCAGAATTTAATACCTAAATGATATTGACATATCAATTTTAGTATGCAAAAATTTAAGCAGAAATTGTATTACACGATCTCTACAAAAGCACTAGGATACAATTTTAAATTAACATAAAAAATGTATCGTCTATCTTAATCAGGATAAGCCGATACACAAAATATTTTACACTACCAATTAAAAAGTCTAAGAGTTTAAACTTTGTTTTTCTCTTAGACTTTTTTAAGACTATAGACATGGATTTAAGAAATATCTTCTATTTATATATTCCAAATAATTGCGTATCTATTTAGATTTAAATATTTTCTAGATTATTTTTGCCAATTAGTCTAATGGTATTTCCAACAAATATAAGTACTAGTCCTATTAAAATTGTGGTTAGATTTCCAATTCCGCTCATAACCATTGAAATTACTGATGTAAATAAAAATACAATTCCGATTCCAGATGTAATAATTCCCAAGGTTTTAATTATTTTATTTTTTCTTATTTTTTCATTGTCTTTCATAGTTTATTTTACTCCAAAAAAATTATTTTTTTTAAAAAATTTGTTGATTTCTTCTATATATATGTTATTATATCACAGCAACGTATTTTACCGAAAAATATAGGCGAAAAAATGTAAAAAATTACTTGCTTTAGAAATGATTCTGTTGTATAATAATCGTTGCGTAAAAATTATGCGTTGACGCAGAAGGTTGCTTAATTTATGATTCTCTACTGACAGCAAAGAGAGATAAATCAGACTTTAGGGGAATTTCTGCTGAGTATGTTCGATTTAAAATCGAGCGACTTATGTATTGCTGTTTTTTTAACCGGCAAGTTGTGAACACCCGGTTGAGTGTATCGGCAAAACTAAGTCCTAAGTGTAACTTGCGATAGGAGGAAAATATGTCAAACACACAAAAAATTAGAATCAGATTGAAAGCTTATGACCATGAATTAGTTGATTCTTCTGCACAAAGAATCGTAGATGCGGTTAAATCTACTGGTGCTGAAGTTTCTGGACCAATTCCACTACCAACAGATATTGAAATTGTAACAATTCTTAGATCTGTTCATAAACACAAAGATTCTAGAGAGCAATTTGAACAAAGAACTCACAAAAGATTAGTGGATATTCTTAATCCAAATCAAAATACTGTTGATTCTTTGATGAAATTGAATTTGCCTGCGGGCGTTGATATTGAAATAAAGTTATAATTTGTTAATAGAATTATTCCTTTATATGATTGCGAGAAATTGCAATCCGCTATAATTTTGGAGGTGCGAAGTGAAGTATATTATTGGAAGAAAAATGGGTATGACCCAAATTTTTACTGAAGAAGGAAATTTAGTTCCAGTTTCAGTAATAGAAGTAGAACCACAAGTAATAGTTCAAAAAAAATCCATTGAAAGCGATGGATATGAAGCTTTACAAGTTGGTTTTGGTGAAGGAAGAAAACATAAAATGACTAAGGCTATGGTCGGTCATTTCGACAAAGCTGGAGTTGACTATAAGAAGTATTTAAAAGAAGTGCCAGTTGAAAGTACTGAAGATTACAGTATTGGTGACGAGTTAAAAGCAGACGTTTTTGAAGCTGGAGATTTCGTTGATATTTCAGGAACTTCTAAAGGAAAAGGAACTCAAGGTGTTATAAAAAGACATGGTTTCTCTAGAGGAAGAATGTCTCACGGTTCCAAAATGCACAGAACAGCTGGTGGTATGGGAGCAAGTGCTTACCCAGGAAAAGTTTTCAAAAACCACAGAATGTCTGGAAAAATGGGAAATAGACGAGTTACTGTACAAAATCTAGAAGTTATTAGAGTTGATGCTGATAATAATTTCATTTTAGTAAAGGGTGCTGTACCAGGACCTAAAAAAGGAATTTTGTACATTAAAGAAACGGTTAAGAAATAAGGAAGGAGGATCTAAATGCCTAAAATTAACATGATAAATATGAAGGGCGAAAGTGCTGGGGAAATTGAATTAAATCCAGAAATTTTCGACGTAGAAATAAATGAGCATGCTGTTTATACAGTAGTAAAGAACCTTCTTGCTAACAGAAGACAAGGTACACACTCTGCAAAAACTAGAGCTGAAGTTCGCGGTGGAGGTAAAAAACCTTGGAGACAAAAAGGTACTGGTAGAGCAAGACAAGGAAGTATTAGATCACCACAATGGAAGGGTGGAGGAGTTGTTTTTGCTCCAAAACCAAGGGATTACAGCTATACTACACCTAAGAAAATTAGAAGACTTGCATTGAAATCTGTATTGACTTCTAAAGTTCAAGAAAAAGAACTTATCGTAATTGATAGTTTAAGCTTAGATAGTCCAAAGACAAAAGATATGGTCGAGATTTTAAATACAATCCAAGCTGACAAAAAAGCTTTGATAGTAATTCGAAGACCAGATGAAAATATCATCAAAAGTGCAAGAAATATTCCTACAGTAATGACTACAAATGCAAACACTTTAAACGTTTATGACATATTAAAGTATAACTCATTGATCATTACAAAGGATGCTCTAGATGAAATTGAGGAGGTATTCGCATAATGGAAAAGTATTACGAAATTATTAGAAGACCCATTATCACAGAAGAATCCGTAGATCAAATGGAAGAAAATAAATATACTTTCGAAGTTAGTAAAGATGCTAACAAAACTGAAATCAAAAGAGCTATAGAGCACATATTTGATGTAAAAGTTGAAAAAGTATATACACAAAATAGACGTGGTAAGTTAAAAAGACAAGGCGCAACTTCAGGAAGAAGACCAAATTGGAAAAAAGCAATTGTTAAATTGACTCCAGATTCCAAATCAATCGAATTCTTTGAAGGAATGTAATAGCTAGGAGGTTACAACAAAATGGCGATTAAAAATTATAAAGCAACGACTCCTGGTAGAAGAAATATGTCAGTTCTTTCCTTTGAAGAATTAACAAAGGTTAAACCAGAAAAAAGTTTAACTACTTCTTTGAAGAAAAAAGCTGGAAGAAACTTCCAAGGACGAATAACTGTTCGTCACCATGGTGGCGGTGCCAAAAGAAAATATAGAATTATAGATTTTAAAAGAAATAAAGATGATATACCAGGAAGAGTAGCGTCAATCGAATACGATCCTAATAGAACATCAAATATAGCTTTAATAAATTATCTAGACGGAGAAAAGAGATATATCATTGCTCCAGAGGGATTAAAAGTTGGGGATGAAATAGAATCTGGTCCTACAGCTGACATTAAAGTTGGAAATGCTCTACCTTTAAGAAATATTCCAGTAGGTACTACAGTTCATAACGTAGAACTTATGGTTGGTAGAGGCGGACAATTAGCAAGAAGTGCTGGTACATCAGCGCAATTAGTTGCTAAAGAAGATAGATATGCTACATTAAGATTACCATCTGGTGAAATGAGAATGGTATTAATGGATTGTAGAGCAACTATTGGTGAAGTAGGTAATGCTTCCCACGAGCTTGTTACAATCGGAAAAGCTGGAAGAAATAGACACAAAGGTATTAGACCTACAGTTAGAGGATCTGCAATGAACCCAGTAGATCACCCTCATGGTGGTGGGGAAGGTAGAGCTCCTATCGGAAGACCATCTCCTTCAACTCCTTGGGGTAAAGCTAATACAATTAAGACTAGAAATAAAAACAAAAAGTCTAACCAATATATCGTAAGACAAAGAAAAACAAGAAAGAAATAAGGGGGATATAAAATGGCAAGATCCTTAAAAAAAGGACCATTCGTTGATGATCATTTGATGAAAAAAGTAGATGCGTTAAACGAAACTAACAAAAAAGAAGTCATCAAAACTTGGTCAAGAAGATCTACAATCTTTCCAGAGATGATTTCTCACACAATAGCAGTTTATGATGGTAGAAAACATGTACCAGTTTATATAACAGAAGATATGGTTGGCCACAAATTAGGCGAATTTGTTCCAACAAGAACTTTCAGATCCCACTCAGATAGAGATGCAAGATCAGAAAGAACTACAGGAATTGAATAGGAGGTATAGATATGGAAGCTAAAGCAATAGCAAAATATGTAAGAATATCACCTCTTAAAGTTAATTATATCTGTTCAGAAATTCGCGGAATGCACGTGGATAAAGCTTTGGCAATGTTAAAGTTGACTCCAAAAAGAGGCGCTAAAGAACTGGCTAAAGTTTTAGAATCTGCGATTGCAAATGCAGAACATAACTTACATTTAGATAGAGATAACCTTTATGTAAAAGATGCCAATGCAAGTGATGGTCCTACTATGAAAAGAATCAGACCTAAAGCAAAGGGAATGGCTTATCCGATTTTAAAAAGAAGCAGCCATCTTAGCGTAGTAGTTGCTGAAATAGAATAATTAAAGGAGGATACAATGGGTCAAAAAGTACACCCACACGGGCTTAGAGTTGGAGTTATTAAAGACTGGAGTTCCAAATGGTACGCAGAAAAAAAAGACTTTGGCGATTTGCTTGTTGAAGATAATAAAATAAGAGAATTTTCTAAAAAGAAATTATATATGGCTGGAATTTCAAAAATTGATATTGAAAGAGCAGCTAACAAAATAAAAGTTACTGTTTTCACTGGTAAACCAGGAATGGTTATTGGTAGAGGTGGAACAGGAGTAGAAGAGTTTAGATTAGAATTAGAGAAACTTACTGGAAAAAGTGTTGTAGTTAACGTTGAAGAAGTAAAATATCCAGATTTAGACGCTCAATTAGTTTCTGAATCTATAGCACAAGCACTTGAAAGAAGAATCTCATTTAGAAGAGCTATGAAACAAGCTATGCAAAGAACAATGAGAATGGGAGCTTTGGGTATTAAAACTCAAGTTTCTGGACGAGTTGGTGGAGCTGATATGGCTAGAACAGAAGGATATTCTGAAGGAACTATCCCTCTACAAACATTAAGAGCTGACATCGATTACGGCTTTGCAGAAGCAGACACAACATACGGTAAATTAGGAGTTAAAGTTTGGATTTATAAGGGAGAAGTTCTTCCTGGACAAAAGAGTGCTCCACCTATCCAACCAAAGGTTAGAGATGACGACCGTAGGAAAAGAAGAAAAAGAAGACCAAGTAATAGAAATCAAAACCAAGGTAATTAACTTGGTGTTGGGGAAGGAGGACATGCTTAATGTTAATGCCTAAAAGAGTAAAATACCGTAGAGTTCACAGAGGTAGAATGAAAGGTAAAGCATCACGTGGAAATACAATTACCTATGGAGAATACGGTTTACAAGCTATGGAACCTAGCTGGATAACATCAAATCAAATAGAAGCCGCAAGACGTGCAATGACAAGATACACTCGTCGTGGTGGTAAGATATTTGTTAAAATATTTCCCGATAAATCAGTAACACAAAAACCTGCAGAAACTCGTATGGGTTCTGGTAAGGGATCACCTGAGTATTGGGTAGCAGTAGTTAAGCCTGGAAGAATAATGTTTGAAATGAGTGGTGTTTCTGAAGCAATTGCAAGAGAAGCAATGAGACTTGCAGCTATGAAATTGCCAATCAAAACTAAATTTGTGAGAAAAGAAGACCAGGTACAAGAGGATGGTGGAACTAGTGAAGACTAATGAAATTCGTAAATTGTCACAAGAAGAGCTAGAGAAAAAGGCAATTGATTTAAAAACTGAGTTGTTCAATTTAAGATTTCAATTAGCCACTGGACAACTTGATAATCCTAGCTATATAAAATCAGTAAAGAAAGATATAGCCCGTGTAAAAACAATCATGAGAGAACGTGAATTGGGCATCAGGAAGGAGGCTTAATCTTAAATGGAAAGAAATCAAAGAAAAACCAGAATAGGTAAAGTAATAAGCGACAAAATGGACAAAACTGCCGTAGTTGCTGTTCAAACTGACTCAATTCATAGACTTTATGGAAAACATATGAATAAAACTAGTAAGTTTAAAATACACGATGAAAACAACGAGTGTGGTATTGGTGATGAAGTCTTAATTATGGAAACTAGACCACTTAGCAAAGACAAAAGATGGAGATTAGTTGAAATAATTAAAAAGGCGGAATAAGCCTATCGCGAAGATTGGAGGAACTATATGATACAAGTAGAAAGCCGCCTAAAAGTAGCTGACAACTCTGGTGCTAGAGAAGTTTTAGTAATCAAAGTCCTTGGTGGAACAAAAAGAAGATATGCCAACATCGGCGATGTAGTAACTTGTTCTGTAAAACATGCAATACCAGGTGGAGTTGTTAAAAAAGGCGAAGTAGTAAAAGCGGTTGTAGTAAGAACTAAAAAAGGAATTAATAGACCTGATGGAACTCTTATCAAATTTGATGATAACGCAGCAGTTATTATTAAAGAAGATAAAAGTCCAGTGGGAACACGTATTTTTGGACCTGTTACCAGAGAATTGAGAAATAAAAACTACATGAAGATTATTTCTCTAGCTCCAGAAGTACTATAGGAGGAGTTAAGATGCGAATAAAAACCGGTGATACTGTTATAGTAATAGCAGGAAAAGAAAAAGGAAAAACAGGTAAGGTTCTCAGAACTCTTCCAAAAGAGAACAGAGTGATAGTAGAAAATCTTAATATGATTACTAAACACATGAAAATGAGAGGACCTAACCATCCAAGTGGAATACAAAAAGTAGAGGCACCTATTCACGTTTCTAACGTAATGTATTACGACTCTAGTAGCAAAAAAGGTACTAAAGTTGGATACAAGATTGAAGGAGACAAAAAAGTAAGAATAGCTAAATCTACAGGATCAAAAATAGACTAAGACGGGAGGAGGTAAATATGGCTTCCAGATTAAAAGAAAAGTACAATGATGAAGTTGTTGGAAATCTTGTAGAAAAATTCGATTTTAGCAATGTTATGGCAGTACCAAAGCTAGAAAAAATTATAATTAATATTGGCGTTGGTGAAGCGAAAGACAATCCTAAAGCATTAGAATCAGCTGTAAGAGATTTAACAACAATTACTGGACAAAAACCAGTTGTAACAAAAGCAAAGAAATCAGTTGCGAATTTTAAACTTCGTGAAGGAATGAATGTAGGATGTAAAGTAACCCTTAGAGGTAGCAGAATGTATGATTTCCTGGATAAGCTAATTAATATAGCTCTTCCAAGAGTTAGAGACTTTAGAGGTGTTAGTGATAAATCCTTTGACGGAAGAGGAAATTACGCTCTAGGAATTAAAGAGCAATTAATATTTCCTGAAATAGAATATGATGATATAGACCAATTAAGAGGTATGGATATTATCGTAGTGACATCAGCTAGAACAGATGAAGAAGCTAGAGCACTTTTAGAAGCTCTAGGTATGCCATTTGAAAAAGCGGCACAATAACGAGGAGGATTAAATTGGCTAAGAAATCGAAAATTGCCATGCAAAAAAGAAAGCCTAAATTTAGTACACAGGCTTATACAAGATGCAAAATATGCGGAAGACCACATGCGTATCTAAGAAAGTACGGAGTCTGCCGTATCTGTTTTAGAGAGCTAGCATACAAGGGAGAAATACCTGGAGTAAGAAAAGCTAGTTGGTAATACCGCTGGAAAGGAGATAAAATAATATGATGACAGATCCTATTGCTGATATGCTAACGAGAATAAGAAATGGCAGCAGCGCAAAACACCAATCAGTTGATGTTCCAGCTTCTAAAATTAAAAAAGATATAGCAGAAATTTTGCTAAACGAGGGCTTCATTAAAGGATATGAAGTTGAAGAAGATGGAAAGCAAGGAATATTAAAAATAGATTTGAAATACGGAGAGAACGAAGAAAGAATTATCAGTGGAATTAAGAGAATATCCAAACCAGGACTAAGAGTTTATGTAAAATCTACAGAACTTCCAAGAGTTTTAGGAGGTTTAGGAATTGCTATTATCTCTACATCCAAAGGAGTTTTAACTGATAAGGAAGCAAGAAACCAACAAGTGGGCGGAGAAGTAGTCTGCTACGTTTGGTAATTGGACTAGGAGGTATATAATGTCAAGAATTGGAAAATTGCCAATTGAAATACCATCAGGTGTTGAAGTTAAAGTAACTCCTGATAATCTTGTAGAAGTAAAAGGTAACCTAGGAACTCTTTCTGAACAAATCGATAAAGATGTAAAAGTAACTGTAGAAGATGGTCAAGTAATAGTAGAAAGATCAACTGATTCTATAAAAGATAGATCAATGCACGGACTTTACAGAACCCTTATATACAATATGATTATTGGAGTAAGTGAGGGATATTCAAAAGAGTTAGAAATTATAGGTACAGGATATAGAGCTGCAAAAAACGGAAAGACTTTAAGTCTTACTCTAGGTTTTTCACATCCATTGGATTTAGAAGATCCAGAGGGAATTGAAGTAGAAGTTCCAAACGCTACAACAATTATTGTTAAAGGTATCAACAAACAAGCAGTTGGACAATATGCAGCACAAATTAGATCTTACAGAGAACCAGAACCATACAAAGGAAAAGGCGTAAGATATAAAGACGAATATGTTATGAGAAAAGTTGGAAAGACTGGTAAGTAGAAAGGAGAGAATCTAATTGGGAAAAAAAGTCAGTAGAAATGCTAATAGAATAGCAAGACATAAAAGAGTTAGAAACAAAGTATCCGGAACTACTACAGTCCCAAGACTAGCTGTGTTTAAATCTAATTCACATATTTATGCACAGATTATAGATGATGTTAAGGGAACTACAGTGGTTTCTGCATCCTCTCTTGAAAAAGATCTAGGACTAGAACACACTAGTAATGTTGAAGCTGCAAAAGCAGTTGGAACAGCAGTAGCTAAGAAAGCTTTAGAAGCAGGTATCGAGGAAGTAGTATTCGATAGAGGTGGCTATGTTTATCACGGAAAAGTGAAAGAACTAGCTGATGCTGCTAGAGAAGCTGGTCTAAGGTTTTAAGGAGGAAGCATGCGTAAAAATTATGTAGATACAAGCGCAATGGAACTCGAAGACAGAGTTGTTGCGATAAATAGAGTAGCAAAAGTAGTAAAGGGTGGTAGAAACTTCAGATTTTCAGTCCTAGTTGTAGTTGGAGACCAAAATGGTCACGTGGGAGTAGGAACTGGAAAAGCTGCAGAAATACCTGAAGCTATTAGAAAAGGTATCCAAGATGCTAAGAAAAAAGTTGTAAAAGTTTCATTACTTGACGGAACTATTCCTCACCAAGTTGTAGGAGTAAGCGGAGCAGGTAGAGTTCTTTTAAAACCAGCTCCAGAAGGTAACGGAGTTATCGCTGGTGGAGCAGTTCGTGCCGTTTGCGAAATGGCAGGAGTTCAAAACGTAACTACTAAAAACTTAGGATCACCAAATCCAAGAAATACAGTTATGGCAGCAATGGATGCTCTTGAAAACTTAAAGAACGCTGAAGAAGTAGCTAGACTTAGAGGAAAAACAGTAGAAGAAATATTTGGATAAGGAGGAGCTATGAGTACAATTAAAATAAAATTGACTAGAAGCCCTATTGGAAGAATTGAAAATCACAAAAGAACTGTTGAAGCTCTAGGATTAAAAAAGATAGGACAAATAGTCGAAAAAGAAGACACACCTCAAATTAGAGGTATGATAAAACACATCGATTACATGATTGAGATAGTAGAATAGGAGGTGTGTAAATTGAAACTACACAATTTAAGACCCGCAGAAGGCGGAGGATCAAAGCCTAGAAAAAGAGTTGGTAGAGGTATCGGATCTGGAACAGGAAAAACTTCTGGTAGAGGACACGACGGACAAAACTCTAGATCAGGCGGAGGTGTAAGACCAGGATTTGAAGGTGGTCAAATGCCTCTATTTAGGAGACTTCCTAAACGTGGATTCAAAAACATTAATAAAAAACACTTCGCTGAAATTAATATAGATAGATTAAACAAATTCGAAGAGGGACAAGTTGTAGATTTAGATGCACTTGTTGAAGCAGGTATCGTTAATAAACGAGACGCTGTGGACGGAATTAGAATATTAGGAAATGGTGAACTTAACCATGCAATAACTGTTAAAGCACAACATTTCTCAAAATCAGCTCAAGAAAAAATTGAAGCTGCTGGCGGAAAGGTTGAGGTGATTTAAAATGTTGTCTACCCTTAGAGATGCGTGGAAGATCCCTGAAATTAGGAAAAAGTTACTATTCACTTTGATGGCTGTTTTCATTTTTAGAATAGGATCTGCAATACCTGTTCCATTTATGAATAGCGAAGCTATCGAGCAAATGTTTAGCAACCCTCAAGGAACTATTCTAGATTTTCTAGACATGATGGCCGGAGGTAACTTAAGTCAATTTTCAGTCTTTGCTGCAAGTATTTATCCATACATTACAGCATCCATCGTAATTCAGTTGTTAACATATGCGTTACCATCTTTGGAAGAACTTTCTAAAGATGAAGATGGAAGAAAGAAGATTCAAAAATACACTAGATATCTAGGGATTGCAATAGCTTTTGTAACTGCTATTGGTTACACATTCGGTTTATTTAGACAATTTGTGGAAGCTGATTCTTTTATACAAAATGCCATTATCATTTTCTCTATAGTAGGTGGTACGTCATTTCTAATATGGTTAGCGGATCAAATTACTAAATACGGTATCAGTAATGGTACTTCAATTATAATTTTCTTAGGTATTGTAGGAAGGCTTCCTAAAGACATCAGATTGATGGCTCACGGAGTAGACATTGGATATTTAAGTCCAATATCAGTAATACTATTTGCTATTTTTGCAGTATTTGTAGTATTTGTAGTAGTAGCAATTAACGAAGGGGAAAGAAGAATTCCAGTACAATACGCAAAAAGGGTCGTAGGAAGAAAGCTTTACGGTGGACAATCTACACATATTCCAATTAAAGTTAGTATGTCAGGAGTTATGCCAGTAATTTTTGCAAATGCAATTATGTCTATACCAACAATGTTTTCAGCATTTGGATCAGAAGGATTAATAGCAAATTTCTTTAAGAATTGGTTCACAACAGCAACTACTCAAGGAACAATAATTTATACAATATTAAATATTATATTAATTATTGCTTTTGCATTCTTCTACTCATCAATGCAATTTAATACAGTTGAGTATTCAAAGCAACTTCAACAAAACGGAGGATTTATCCCAGGTATTAGACCAGGTAGATCTACATCCGATTACTTGCAAAAAATATTGAATAGAATCATAATAGTAGGTGCAGTAGTATTAGCATTTTTAGCTACGATACCAACTTTTCTAAGTATCTTTACTAGAATTCCAATAGCTTTTGGTGGAACATCAATTATAATTGTCGTAGGAGTTGTTATCGAAATAGTTAAATCTATTGAGCAACAAATGATGATTAGACATTACAAAGGTTTCTTAAACTAGGGGGTTAGGATGAATTTAGTTATACTAGGTCCTCCAGGGGCCGGCAAAGGCACACAAGCGAAAGAAATAGTAGAAAGATATGAGATACCTCATATTTCTACTGGTGATATTCTTAGAGAGCACATCGCTGAAGGTACTGAACTAGGTAAAAAGGCTAAAGGATATATGGACCAAGGAACTCTTGTTCCAGACTCTTTAGTAGTTAGCTTAGTTCAAGAAAGAATAACCAGAGATGACACAAAAGAAGGCTTTTTGTTAGACGGTTTTCCAAGAAATGTTGCTCAAGCAGTGGCATTAGATGCAGAACTTGACAAGCTTGGAATAAAACTGTCCAAAGTAATCAATATTAACGTAGATCCTAACGTATTAATTGAAAGGGCGACATCTAGAAGGGTTTGCCCTGTATGTGGAGCGACTTATAATATTAAAGCTAAGCCTCCAAAGGTCGAAGGAAAATGCGACAACGAAGGAGCAGATTTAATAATTAGATCTGATGACACAGAAGAAACAGTTTCTGTAAGAATACAAGTTTACACCGATCAAACCTCACCTTTAATAGATTATTACAAGGCACAAGGTACTTTATTCGATGTAGACGGATCTCAGTCAATTGACGAGGTTACTGAAGATATTTTCCAAGGAATCGAATCTTAATTAATGGAGAATACAAAATATCTAAAGATTGGGCAAGTTGTGAGATCCAAAAACGGTCGTGATGCTGGCAATGTATTTGTGGTTGTAAGTATTGTAGACGATAGCTATGTTAAAATAGTTGATGGAAGAAAGCGTAAGCTGGAAAATCCAAAGTTGAAAAAGATCAAACATCTATATGTTTATAATAAAGTTTTTGAAGAAATAGAAAGTAAACAGTTAGGTAAGTATCAGTTTAACGATGCTTACATTAGAAGAATTTTAATGCCCTACTCGATTGATTAGAGATACAGGAGGTTTCAATATATGAGTAAAGAAGATATTATAGAAGTACAAGGAGTAGTAAAAGAATCCCTACCAAATACTCAATTTAAGGTAGAGTTGGAGAACGGACACGAAATATTAGCTCACATATCTGGTAAACTTAGGATGAATTATATTAAAATCCTTCCTGGAGATACTGTGACAGTGGAAATGTCTCCATATGACTTGACTATAGGAAGAATTACTTGGAGAAACAAGTAATAAGGAGGGAAAAATATGAAGGTAAGACCATCTGTAAAAAAGATGTGCGAAAAATGTAAAATTATTAAAAGGAAAGGCAGAGTAATGGTTATCTGTCAAAATCCTAAACATAAACAAAGACAAGGCTAAGACGGAGGTGTAAGACTTATATGGCAAGAATAGCTGGTGTTGACTTACCAAGAGAAAAGAGAATAGAGATTGGACTCACCTATGTCTACGGCATTGGAAAAGCTAGATCTCTTGAGATTCTAGAAAAAGCTGGAGTTAATCCTGATACAAGAGTAAAGGATTTGACTGAAGCAGAAGAAAACGCAATTAGAGCAGAAGTTGAACACTACCATGTAGAAGGGGACTTAAGACGTGATAGAGCAATGGATATCAAACGTCTAAGAGATATCAACTGCTACAGAGGTATGAGACATAGAAGAGGTCTTCCAGTGAGGGGACAAAGAAGTAAAACAAACGCAAGAACTAGAAAAGGTCCAAAGAGACAAGTTCAAAAGAAAAAATAAAGAGGGAGGTAATTAAAAATGGCACCAACAAAACGTAAAGGTACACGTACAAGAAGAAGAGAACGTAAGTACATTGAAAAAGGCCAAGCTCATATTGCTTCCAGCTTTAACAATACTATGGTAACAATTTCTGATGCAAATGGAAATGTATTATCATGGGCAAGTGCAGGACAATTAGGATTTAGAGGTTCAAGAAAATCTACTCCTTTTGCAGCACAACAAGCAGCAGACGAAGCAGCTAAAAAAGCTATGGGCGAATATGGTCTAAAAAGCGTTGATGTATTTGTTAAGGGCCCTGGATCCGGTAGAGAAGCAGCTATTAGAGCGCTACAAGCTGCAGGTCTCGATGTGAGTATGATAAAAGACGTAACTCCACTACCACACAATGGAACTAGACCACCTAAACGTAGGAGAGTTTAACTGACTTTTTCATGCTTTGATAAGGAGGCTTTGTGAATGATAGAAATAGAAAAACCTATGGTTACCATACAAAACGAAGAAGAAGATAGCAATTATGGTAGGTTTGTAGTTGAGCCTTTAGAAAGAGGATATGCTATAACCTTAGGAAATTCGTTGAGACGAATACTTTTATCTTCATTGCCAGGGGCAGCTGTATCTAAGATTAAAGTAAGAGGAGTTCAACACGAATTTGACACTGTACCAGGAATGCTGGAAGACGTTCAAGAACTAATTTTGAATATCAAAAGATTAGTATTAACCATGGAATCAGAAGAACCAGTATCAGTTTTAATCGACAAAGTTGGACCCTGTGAGGTAAGAGCATCTGATATAATAACTGGAACAGACGTAGTAATAAACGATCCAGATCAATATATTGCAACCCTAAACGAAGACGGACATCTTTACATGGAGATGGAAGTTACAAGGGGAAGAGGTTATGTACCTGCAGAATATATTAAAGACGAAAATACAGACATTGAAGCTATACTCATAGACGCGAATTACTCGCCAGTAAAATCTGTTAATTGGAAAAGCGAAAATACTAGAGTTGGACAAAGAATCGACTATGAAAGACTTATTCTCGAAGTTGAAACTTATGGTTCAATAATAGCCAGAGAGGCAGTAAGTTTAGCGGCAAAAGTTCTCATTGAACACCTTGATTTATTCGTAGACATGACAGAGCATGTGAACGAAGTTGAAATCATGGTGGAAAAAGAAGAAGAGGACAAAGAGAAAGTTCTAGAGATGACAGTAGAAGAACTAGACCTTTCAGTAAGATCTTATAACTGCTTGAAAAGAGCAGGCATCAACACTGTTGAAGAATTAATTGAAAAAACTGAAAGTGATATGATGAAGGTTAGAAACCTTGGTAAGAAATCTTTGACGGAAGTAAAAGTTAAACTTGCAGAACTAGACCTGGGTTTAAAAGAAGAAGAAGTCTAAAGGAGGAAATAATGGCAAAGCAAAGAAAACTAGGTCGTACAGCAGACCATAGAGATCATATGCTTAGAAATCTTACAACTTCTGCTTTAAAAAGTGGTAGAATAACTACAACTTTCCAAAAAGCTAAAGAAGCTCAAAGAATGACAGACAAAATGATCACCCTTGGTAAAAAAGGAGACTTGCATTCTAGAAGAAAAGCAATCTCATATCTATATGACGACGAAGTAGTTCATTTGCTATTTACTGAAATTGCACCAAAATTCGAAAGTAGAGAAGGTGGCTACACTAGAGTTCTTAAATTAGGACAAAGACGTGGCGACGGTGCAGAAATGGCGATACTTGAACTAGTAGATTAATATAAAATTCGGAGATTAGAAATAGTCTCCTTTTTTTATGCTCGAAAATATTTATTAGGGGATAGAAAATATCCCTTTACAGATATTAAAAAGACCCGACAAAAGTCGAGTCTCATACTTTATAGATATAAATAAAAGGCATTAAAATGTACAATGGCAGCTGCCAATACAAACAAATGCCAAATTACGTGATTGTATTTGAATCGGCTAGACTTATAAAAAAATGTTCCTATTGTGTATAATAATCCTCCGACAACTAACAGCAATAAAAATTTCCAAGAAGTTGAATTTAAAATTGGCTTTATTAAAAATATTGCCAGCCATCCCATTGCAATATAAATTATTGTAGAAAGGGATTTTAGTTTGTCATAGCTTTTATAAGTTGCAATTTTAAAAACTGTTCCCGACAAAGCCACTAACCAAATTAACACAATAAAGAAGATTCTAAACTTTCCTGAGGTCAATAGGAGTATCGCAGGGGTAAATGAACCGGCGATAAAATAATAAATTGATATGTGATCAAATATCCTCAAAATGGATTTTGCCTTTGGAAATTGAATAGCGTGATAAATAGTGCTCATCAAAAACATCAATATAAAGCACCCGCCATAAATCGAAAATGCCACTATACCCATTACATTTCCTGATCTGATTTGGGGTATTATGAGCATTAGCAAAAATATAACTCCCAATAATACTCCTATACCGTGGGTTATTGAACTGTGAATCTCTATTAATAATTTATCCTTTTTATTTAAAGCATTTCCTCCCATATTTTCACCTCTGTATAAATCCTATCATATTATTGTTAAATTCGTGTAATCTGGACTTATTTTAGTTTTTTCTTAACGGATTCAACTTTATATGACATTGAGTGATCTTCATCTCTTCTGTCGTCTATTTTGATTACAGAATAAACCCTATTAGCCCCTTCAGAAAAAACTGCCTCTTGCATCTTTCTAACGGCTAAAAATAATTTATCAATATCTCCTTCAAGAACTGTTCCCATGGGATTTAAATCCACGTTAATGTCATCCATATTTTCTATTGCCTTATAAGCAGTTGCAACATACTTACTGACGCTAGTCTCTTTAGTTCCAATGGGAACCAAGGTTAACTCTAATACTGCCATAAATCCTCCTAATCAATCCAATCCATTGTTCTTTTTACAGCTTTTTTCCAGTAGCGATATTTTTCATTTCGAATATCTTCTTCCATTTCCGGTTTAAAAAGCTTATCTAATTTAAAATCTTCGTATATCTCATCTATATTATTCCAATACCCAACTTTTAGACCTGCTAAATATGCAACTCCTAAAGCAGTTGCCTCAATTACTTCGGGTCTTTCTACTTTTATATCCATAATGTCAGCTTGGAATTGCATTAAAAAGTCATTTGCAGTGGCACC
>JAEZYW010000126.1 GCA_023418835.1 Bacillota bacterium
GAATAGGACTTTAGTCCATCTAACTCAATTAGACTATCCAAAAGGTTTCCTCCTTTTCCAGAGGAGCGAAGAGAGTTTATCATCATTCTAGAAACGTAACCGTCAACCTTATAATAAATATTCTCAAAATAATTTAAGTTCGTCGGATTTTCTGAAAAATTTATAATATCCAACAAATCTCTAGCAATTCTATGGGTGTGAAATCTTATTTTTAAATTATCTCTAATCTGAAATTTTACGTTTTCACTTTCAAAATATTCCACTAAACCCATTGCGGAAACATTATTTCTATATAAAATGGCGCAATCTTTTAAATTATTTTCTGTTATGTCTTTTAAAATGTACTCATATTGAGAAGCCATATCCTTTACTTTCACGACTTCTACAGGAGAAGTGTAACCTTTGCTAGACTTAAGATTTTTTTCGTATCGAAGTTTATTTTGGGTTATAAAACTTTTAGCAGCTGTTACTATATTTTTGGAACATCGAAAATTTGTATCCATAAAATGGATTTTTAATTCTGGAAGAAACTTTTGTAAATCAAATAGGCCTTGGGGGTTTGCTCCCCTAAAGGAGTAAATTGATTGATCGTCATCTGCCACAATAAAGAGATTCTTTTTATCTTTTGTAAGAAGCTTTACGATTTCCATTTGGAGCTTTGAAGTGTCTTGGCCTTCGTCTACTTGAATAAAGTCATACATATTTACATATTTTCTTCTCAAAGTTGGCTCTTTTTTTAAAATTTCCAAGCCTAATATTAACATATCGTCAAAATCGATATATTTGTACTTCTTTTTAAAATTTTCATACATTTGATATAATTGTTCAAATTTATCAATATCTTCAAAATTACTTTCTTCCACTGGAACCATCATATTTTTAATATATCCAATTTTATTTACTAGATTGTCCAACTTTTCTTCTGAAATGTATTCATTGTGGACTTCTTTGTAAAAACTAGAAAGAAGTTTATATTTATTTACATCCTTTGAACCTTCTAAAAGTCGATAATTCAAGCCTTTTTGTCCCGCGTAATCTCTAATTACTCTAAAAGAAAAGGCGTGGATTGTATAAAAATGGGGAGTTTTTTCCAGGTTTTCCATTTGTATTTTAAATCTATTTTCTAATTCAGTTGCCGCAGTTTTACTAAAAGTAATAGTCAGTATTTTTTCTGGCTGAACACCAGATTTTATTAAGTTCTTTACTCTCTCTAAAAGAACAGTAGTTTTTCCTGAGCCAGGACAACTAATTATTAGATGTGAACCAGACAAAGATTCGGCAGCGGATTTTTGTTCCTTACTTAAAATCATTTATATCACCAAACTAATTCTAACATATTTACAAATATTTTATAGTATTGTAACTGTCTTATGATATAATTTTAATTACAATGAAAGAAAAAAATATTTTTAAACGATTCGACAACTATATACTCCGAATAGTTAATACCAAAATGAAAACTAGAGTTTTTGATTTGTTTTTCCCTAAATATACCCAATTTGCAGGGGTTGGATTTTTAGGTGTTTTAGTTTTTATTTTGTATTTAATTTCAGATTCAGTCAAACTAAGATCATTTACAGTTGAGCTTGGTTTTTTACAAATGCTCACAGCTATTATTGTCCACATATTAAAATTTTTAGCAAAAAGAGTCCGTCCATATGACCTTTTAGAAGGTTTGAACACTTTTGACATATTTTTGCCTGACTATTCTTTTCCATCGGGCCATACTGCCGCTGCATGTTGTTTTGCAGCTGTAATTAAATATTATTATCCAGAGTTTGTATCCATATTTATACTGTATGCAGTCTTGATTGGGATTTCTAGAATGTATTTGGCAGTCCACTTTCCAACAGATGTGTTAGTTGGAGCTATAGTGGGAATAATAATAACAACACTTGGACATGAGTATTTAGCTCCGGCAGTGTTAAACTATGTTATAAATTAGATATAATAATTGTTAAATTTGTGGTAAACTATTATTAGAAAATAATTGGGAGGTTTAGATATGACATTGATGAATTTTCTTAAACAGAGAAAGTCTGTCAGAGAATTTGAGAATAGACCTTTAGACCCAGACGAAGTTTCCAATATTAGAAATGCGATTTCTGAGATTGAAGAAGAATTCGGGTGGGATGAGGTTAAATTAGAATTAAACTTAGACTCGGACTTAATTTTTAACGAATTAGACGGAAAAGCTGGATATGCAGGTGTGATGATAAAAGCTCCAGGATTCATTACAGTTCAATATGCAAATAGGGACAAGATGAATTATCTAAAAGGTGCTTTTGTATTAGGAGAACTGGAAACAAAAATCCTAGACTTAAATTTGGGAAGCTGCATAATTACCCTTGAAGATCACTTACTAGAATCTAAAAGAGAGCTTTTCGGACTAAAGGGAGAAAATATAGACTTTTTAGTTGCTGTGGGATATCCCTATACGAGACCTCCTTTTACTCCAGAGGCTACAAGCACTAGAAGAGCAGTGGACGAGATTGCCTTTTTAGATGAAGACTTTACAAGACCTGCTAGCGACAAGTTATTTAATCTGAATATGCTAGATTTATTTTCCGTATTGAGATTTTCTCCATCCTATAAAAACAAACAACCTTGGAGATTCTTAGTTAGCGATAAAGAAATCTTTGCATATGTTGTAAACGATGCAGATTTAAAACACTCCATGACAGACATGGGAATTGTTATGTATTATTTCCAAGAAATGGCAAATAGAATGGGAATTAGAAACAATTGGGAAATAGTTTCAGAACTTGAAGCTGAAGGAAACTTTATAAAATTAGGAAGATTTAAAATTTAAATTACTGAAACCGAGAAGGCTTACTTCTCGGTTTTTTGAAAAAAGAAAGAGGTGTTACATGGATAAAAAAGGATATGTTCATTTATATACGGGAAACGGTAAAGGAAAGACTACTGCAGCATTTGGTCTGGCTTTAAGAGCGGCCTGTGCTGGGTTAAATGTTTATATAGGACAATTTGTAAAGGGGATGGAATATTCAGAGGTAAAGGTTCAAGACTTTATTCCCAACATAAAAATTGAACAATACGGAAGAGATTGCTTTATTGAAGTGGAGCCAGAAGACGAAGATTTTAAATGTGCAGAAGTTGGCTTTGAAAAGATGAGAGAAGCCGTTGGTTCTAAAAAATATGATGTAATAATAATGGATGAGATTACAGTGGCTTTGTACTATAAACTGGTAGAACTTGAAGAGGTTTTGGACTTAGTAAAAAATAGAGATGAGAAAATTGAAATTGTAATGACTGGAAGAAATGCTCCAGAAGAACTCATTGACATTGCAGATTTAGTTACAGAGATGAAAGAAATTAAGCACTATTACCAAAAAGGCGTAATGGCAAGAGAGGGAATTGAGTGTTAAAAATTAAAAGTTAGAAATAAAAACTCGGCCTTTCAATTTGAAAAGCCGAGTTAAATTTTTAAACTCTTTCTTCTACATAATTCATTCCAAATCTCATTAGAAGTTGGGAGATAACAAATAAGATTACACCTTTAAAATGATGAGTGGATATTAAGCCAATATTAGAAGGTAGAAAACTTATTATGGCTATAAATATTGGAATTGCAACTATTACCTTTCCTTGGAGGGAAAACACTAGAAAACCTATTATCAACCAAAAACCTACCAAACCAGTAATAATAGTTAGCAAATCTTTAAATAGAGGAATAAAACCCCTTGTCAATAATTCTGTCTTCTTTTCTCCTATGACAATTGAAATATCTTCTTTATTAAAGTTTTCAAGGGAATCTTCATCCATCTCTGAAATTACAGTTTCGGCTATATTGTCTATAACTGTAGAATTCTTTAAAAAATATGAACCGATCATTGTAGCCACAACAGAATATATCAATATTACTATTATAAAAAACTTTAAATTTCCCAAAAAGAAGTTTTTTCTTGTAACTCCCAACCTTGTGGAAAATCTGTAGTCTTCAAAATAGCACATGAAACACTGAACTACTAAGACAACTGTAGAGACTAACGTTATAATAAATCCAGAAGATAGCAAGATATCTACTAAAGTAATATTTTTTTCGCCAAAGGAATTTGCAAAAATTGTGTTTAATAAAACGGTGATTGCAATGCCAACGAGTATAGCTATAATCAAACTTTTTAGATATGACACAAGCTGGAATTTTAACACTCTATTACTAGAATTCATTTTCTTCCTCCTTTTCAGTTAATATAACGAATAAATCTTGAAGGGGAATGGAACTGATATCGGCGTTTCCAGCCTTCAAACTCCTTCTTTCTTCGTCAGTTAAATCGTCATATATAGAAATTATTTTTATTACCCCGATTGTTTTAGAGTCAATTACATTTTTGTCCTTTAAAATCTCGGAAATTAAATCTCCATCTCCAGATATAGCCAAAGCTTTTTCTTGGAGAGTTGAAACTTCTTCATCTAGAATTAATTTTTTATCTTCTAGAATTAAAACTTTCTCAAATACATTTTTCGCCTCGTCTATAATATGGGTAGAAATTATACAATATCTTTCTTCCTCTTTCATTTTTTCCATTAATAATTTATAAAATTTATATCTATTGTTGGCATCTAAACCCGTAGAAGGCTCATCAAACAACATAACTTTACATTTGCAGAAAGCCCTAAGATTAAAGAAACTAGATTTTTATTTCCCTCTGAAAGTTTTCCAAACTTTTCTTTTGTGTTTAAATTAAAAGCTTTCACTAGATAGTTTTTATAATCTTCATCCCAATTGGGAAGCAACATTCTAGCCCAGTTGTATATAGAATTAATACTTTCAGGATCAAAAGTTGAAGGTATCATCTTATTGTGAACTAAAATAAAATCTTTTACGACACTTTGATTTTCTCTGATTTTTTCTCCATTTATCGTCGCCTCTCCAGAAAAATTTGTCATAATATTAGAAAGAATCCTCAAAAGTGTGGTTTTTCCTACGCCGTTTCTACCTAACAATCCGTAGATTTTTCCCTTTTCTATATTTGCATTTATGTTATCTAAGACGTTTTTTGCACCATATGACTTAGAAATATTTTCTAGTTTAATCATCTTTTGCCTCCTTCTCCAACTTTTTTATCTCTTCAATTAATTTATCAATGGGGATATTCAATCTTTTAATCTCTTTTATTAACTCGGGTATATGAGTTGTAAAAAATTCTTTTTGT
>JAEZYW010000140.1 GCA_023418835.1 Bacillota bacterium
GAATTGGTTATAAAAATGAAAATATAATCAGACCCCTTTTAAATGTCACTAGAGAGGAAATAGAAAATTACATAACAGACAATAAATTTCCTTATGTAGAGGATTCTACTAATTTTGAAACAGATTATCATAGAAATAAAATTCGTAATCTCCTACTTCCCATGCTCAGAAAGAAATACAATCCCAACTTAGATGAGAGTGTATTTAACCTATCGGAGCTGGCAAAGATGGATGTGGAATTATTAGAAGATTTGACAGAAAAAGCCTTTGAGGACGTTTCCGAAGTTAATAATAACAGGATTGAAATAAATATCGACAGATTCAATTTATTAAATCCAGCTCTCCAAAATAGAGTAATTCGAAAAGTTTTCAATTTCTTTCCTGATGGAGTAAGGGATTTATCTTTGAACAATGTAAATGAAATTCTCGCCTTAAAGGAATTGGAATCTGGAAAATTTATAGATAATATTAACGGTTGTAGAATTAGAAATTCCTATGGAAAATTATTATTTGAAAAAAAAGAGGAAAATGAAAGTAAAGACATTTATTTTCCTTTACAAATGGGTATTAATGAATTTCATGGAAAGACGATAGTTGTAGAAAATGTAAAAGAAATGACTTCTTCTATAAGTTCTATAACAATTCCAAAAGAACTCATTACTAATAAATTAATACTGAGAAATCGAAAAAATGGTGACAGAATAAGACCGGTTGGATTATCTGGAAGTAAGAAATTAAAAGACATCTTTATAGATAAAAAAATTGACAGAGAGATAAGAGATGATTACTTGATAATATCTGACTCTGAAAAAATATTCTGGGTAGTTGATTTGGTAAAAAGTGAGATTTCTAATTTTGATTCCAGTGACAACGACTATATAAAAATAACTATAAACAATTTGGAGGATTGAAATGCATAAAGACATTGAAGCGATATTATATGATGAAGAAAAAATTCTTTCTAGAATTGAGGAACTTGCAAATGAAATTAATAGTGACTATAAAGGGAAAGATTTAACTTGTATATGCATTTTAAAAGGCGGCGTTTTTTTTATGACTGATTTGTTGAAAAAAATAGATTTGCCTATTGTAATAGACTTTATGGATGTCTCCAGCTATGGCGCTTCTACAGTATCTTCTGGAGAAGTGAGAATAATTAAAGATTTAGAACATAGCGTAAAAGATAGGGATGTTTTAATAGTGGAAGATATCATTGACACAGGTATAA
The DNA here is from genome assembly GCA_023418835.1 of Bacillota bacterium. Classification (GTDB taxonomy): domain Bacteria; phylum Bacillota; class Clostridia; order Tissierellales; family Peptoniphilaceae; genus Neofamilia. The sequence goes on from JAEZYW010000140.1 coordinate 1,229, forward strand.
CTTTAAATTATGTTGTGGATTTAATGAAATCAAGGGAAGCAAAATCTGTGGAAATTGTAACTTTATTAAACAAACATGAACGCAGAGAGATTGACATGGAAATAAAATACTGTGGATTTGAAATTCCAGACCATTTTGTAGTAGGTTATGGTTTAGACTTTAATGAAAAATATAGAAATTTACCTTATATAGGTTATTTAAAAGAAGAGCTTTACAAATAGTAGGAGGAACAAGTGGGGAATAGACGATTTGGTGGATTTGGAATATATATATTAGTATTAGTCCTAATATATTTTGGAATTACTAATTTAAATAGAAGTACACTGGATAAAGCTCAAGAAATTGATCTCAGTGAGATGATTTCTAAAGTTAATTCAGATGAAATAAAAAAAGTAGAAGAAGTTGGAAATACTTTATACTTAGATGATGCTCAAGGGGATAGATTTAAAGTAGTCATATCCAATAATACAGGGGCAAATATCTACGAAAAATATTTCGAAGAAAAAGTAGATGCCAAGGAGATAACCTATAGCATTCAACCAGTAAAGGATACCGCTTGGCAAAGGGATCTTGTAACCACAGTCTTGATGATTGGAGGATTTGCCCTAATATGGTTTTTCCTAATGCAGTCAATGCAAGGCGGGGGAAACAGAACTATGTCCTTTGGAAAATCTAAAGCCGTACTTCACAATGAAGACAACAAGGTGGATATTAACTTTAATGACGTCGCTGGCTTGGAAGAAGAAAAAGAAGAGCTAGAAGAAATTGTAGATTTTCTAAGAAACCCAAGAAAATATACTGAAGTTGGAGCTAGAATTCCAACTGGGGTTTTAATGGTGGGACCACCGGGAACGGGAAAAACTTATCTATCTAAAGCTGTCGCTGGAGAGGCGAAAGTTCCATTTTTCTCAATTTCAGGTTCCGATTTTGTAGAAATGTTTGTAGGTGTTGGTGCTAGTAGAGTAAGAGATTTATTCGAAAATGCCAAAAAACACGCACCAGCAATTATATTTATAGACGAAATTGATGCCGTCGGTAGAAGAAGAGGAGCAGGACTAGGAGGAGGTCACGACGAGAGGGAACAAACTTTGAATCAACTCCTAGTAGAAATGGATGGTTTTTCTAAAAACGAAGGTATTATAATAATGGCTGCGACTAACAGAGCCGACATATTAGACCCTGCTTTACTTCGTCCCGGTAGATTTGATAGGATGATTTACGTTGGAGTTCCAGATGTTAGAGGTAGAGAAGCGATTCTTGGGGTTCACACTAAAAAGAAACCTTTAGCAAATGACGTGGATTTAAATACTATTGCCAGAAGAACTCCTGGCTTTACTCCTGCAGATTTGGAAAATATGGTTAACGAAGCTGCCCTTCTTACTGCAAGGGATAATAGAAAACTCATAACTATGGCAGATATCAACGAGGCTTCTATTAAAGTTCAAGCTGGACCTGCTAAAAAAAGTAAAATTGTAAGTGAAAGAGATAAAAGAATTACAGCAGTCCATGAAGCTGGACACGCCTTGGTTTCTCGATTGATTCCAGATAGCGATCCAGTTCATATGATAACTATAATTCCTCGAGGAATGGCAGGAGGATTTACGGCTTATATTCCCGACGATGACGACGAGTTTATTACAAAATCTTATTTAGAAAACAAACTTGTAAGTCTCTTAGGCGGTAGAGTTGCCGAAGATATAGTATTAAATGAAATTTCTACTGGCGCTTCAAACGATATAGAAAGAGCTACTAAAATTGCTAGATCCATGGTTGAAAGTTATGGGATGAGTGAAGTCCTTGGAACTGTTAAGTACGGAGAGGATCACGAAAATCCATTTGTAGGAAGAGATTATGGAAGATCTAGAGAGTATTCAGAAGAAATAGCTGCGAAAATAGATTTAGAAGTCCATAATATAATTAAGAGTGCCTATGATAAAGCTGAACAACTTATTAAAGACAATTTAGATGTTCTTGCTAGAATAACAGAAGCCCTGTTAGATAGAGAAACCTTAAGCGGTAAAGAATTTGAAAATATTTTTCAAGGAAAAAACTTTGACGGTTCTAAAGATACATCAGAAAAAAGTGAGGAGTATCTAGAAGAATTAGAAGAAGAGATTGATAGTTTACCAGAAGAACACGACATGATATAAAAATTAGTTTAGAGCTGTCCTAGGATAGCTCTAATTTTAAGTAAATAGAGGGGATCTAATTGATGAATAAAGACAATAAATTGTTTTTAGCTCCCTTAGCTGGATATACAGACTTGCCTTTTAGAATCTTAGCCTTTAAAATGGGTGTGGATATTGCATATAGTGAAATGATTAGCGCTAAAGCCATGTGTTATGGCGATAGAAAGACCATGGAAATGCTAGAGATTTCCCCAGAAGAAGGAGATATTGGAGTTCAACTCTTCGGTTCAGAGGAAGAAATTTTGGAAAAGGCTACTAAAATTTTAAATGAGCGAAATGATATTTCCAAAATTGATTTAAATTTAGGTTGTCCTGCTCCTAAAATTGTAAAAAATGGAGAAGGAGCAGCATTATTAAAAAATCCCAAAAAGATTTATTCTTTGATAAAGTCTATAAAATCTTCAACTGACAAACCCGTAAGTGGAAAAATCAGATTAGGAATTGAAGATAATCTAAATTATTTGGAGGTTTCAAGGGCCATTGAAGAGGCGGGAGCAGATTTTATAATTGTCCACGGAAGAACTAGGGAGCAATTTTATTCAGGTAAAGCAAATTGGGAAGCAATTGGTGAGATTAAAGCAAAAATATCAATACCTGTAATTGGAAATGGAGATATTAAATCTGGTTTCGATGCTAAACTAGCCATAGAAAACTACAATGTAGATGGAATTATGATTGGCAGAGGAGCAATTGGCAATCCTTGGATATTTAAAGAAATTAAAGAATATTTTTCTAATGAAAATGATTTTGAAATACAAGAATTGGAAAAATTTGATATAATATTTGAGCATATAGACTTAATGTGTCAATATAAGGGAGAGAAAGTGGGGATTCCTGAGATGAGAAAGCACTTACACGCCTATCTCAAGGGAATGAAGAACTCTTCATATTTAAAAAATAAAATAAATACTATAAAATCTAAAGACCAACTTATTCAGGTCTTAAAAGAGTATAGGCATGAGATATTGACATATTAATGATAATCTAATACAATGTTACAACTGTATAACAAAGTGTATATTGAAAGAGGGTATAGTAGTGGGAGAAAAAGAATTTTTCTTTACAGAAGAAGGACTTAAAAAAACTGAAGAAGAACTTGAATATCTTAAATCAGTAGTAAGAAGAGAGATAGCTGAAAAAATTAAAACAGCTTTGGGTTATGGTGATTTATCAGAAAACGCCGAATATGACCATGCAAAAAATGAACAAGCAAAAGTAGAAGAAAAGATTGCTAAATTAGAAAATATGCTTAGAAATGCAGTTCTTATAGATGAAGAAAAAGTTGATAAGGATATAGTAAATTTAGGTTCTATTGTAAAGGTTGTAGAAGTGGGAACTGATGAAGAAGAAGTTTATACTATTGTGGGTAGTGCTGAAACGGATCCTTTATTGGGTAAGATTTCTAATGAATCTCCAATGGGATCGGCTTTACTTGGTAAAAAAGTTGGGGAAACTGCAAATGTGGAAATTCCCGATGGAACTTTGGACTTTAAAATAGTATCTATTTCTATTTAGTTGAGGAGGTAAAATGGCTAACGATGAATTAAATCTCAATGAAATTTTGATGTTGAGAAGAGAAAGACTCAAAGAATTAATGGACGAAGGGAAAAATCCCTTTTTAATTGAAAAGTATGATGTAAAAAACAAAAGTGCTGAAATAAAAGAAAACTTTGAAGAATTAGAAGACACTGAGACTGCCGTTGCTGGTAGAATTATGTCTAAAAGAGGTCATGGTAAAATTAGTTTCATTGATATCCAAGACTCCCAAGGAAGAATTCAAATTTTTTCTAGAAAAGACGTTTTAGGAGATTCCTACGAAGATGTTAAAAAACTAGACATTGGAGATATCATAGGAGTTAAGGGAACTATTTTCAAAACAAATGCAGGGGAGATATCTATTAGAGCAAGTGAAGTAACTTTACTATCTAAATCTCTTCAAATTCTACCTGAAAAGTTTCACGGCCTTAAAGATGTGGATTTAAGATATCGACAAAGATATGTAGATTTAATAGTAAATCCAGAAATTAAAGAAGTATTTCTCACTAGAACTAAAATCATAAAAGCCATAAGACAATTTTTAGATGACAAGGGTTATCTTGAAGTAGAAACTCCTATTTTAGGTACAATTGCTGGTGGAGCTAATGCGAAACCTTTTTTAACTCATCACAATGCTCTAGACATTGATATGCAAATGAGAATAGCAAATGAGTTATTCTTAAAAAGACTAATAGTTGGCGGTTTTGACAAAGTTTACGAAATGGGAAAAATGTTTAGAAATGAAGGTATTTCTACAAAACATAACCCAGAGTTTACAAACATGGAACTTTACGCAGCTTATGAAGATTATGAATATATAATGAATCTAACAGAAGAACTATTTGTCTATGTTGCAAAGGAAGTTTTAGGAACTCTAGAAATCGAATATCAAGGAACAAAATTGGATCTAACACCACCTTGGAAGAGAATATCCATGGAAGAAATGGTAAAAGAAATTGTTGGTGTAGATTTCGATGAGATAGACACAGATGAAAAGGCTTTGGAAGTTGCAAAAGAAAAGGGATTAAAACCTGAACCATTCTGGACAAGGGGTCATGTTATTTCTGAACTATTTGAAGAGTTTTGCGAAACTACGCTAGTTCAACCGACTTTTGTAACAGGTCACCCAGTGGAAATTTCTCCATTGTCTAAGAGAAATCCTGACGACCCAAGAATTACAAATAGATTCGAATTGTTTATGAACACTTGGGAATTGGCAAATGCCTTTTCGGAATTAAACGATCCAATAG
>JAEZYW010000147.1 GCA_023418835.1 Bacillota bacterium
TGTCAAAGGCGTATGCTTTTTTAACTCTCGTCATATAAACTCCAAGACCTCTAAAGCCCCCTAACCACTCTGAAATGACGGCTCCCACAACGGAATAGGATGCGGAAATTTTTAATGCAGAAAAAAAGTTAGAAGCAGTTGCGGGAATTTTTAAATATTTAAAAATTTGAAATTCCCTAGCTCCCATTGAATCCAACAAGGCGATATAGTCTTCGTCTATGGACTGAAAACCTTCAAAAACTCCCACTGCCACAGGATAAAAAGTGGTTAAAATTATTAAAACGACTTTAGGCAAAATGTCATATCCTAGCCAAAGGACCAAAAGAGGTGCAATTGCAATGGTTGGAACGGTTTGCGTTAAGATAATTACTGGATACATAATCCTTTTAATGAGCTCAAATCTTTCCATTAAAATCGCAACAGTTATTCCCACGATAATTCCCAAGGACAATCCTACTAAAGCTTCAAAAAGAGTTACGTAGAGATGTTCTAAAAGTATTTTTCGTTCACTTTTTAAAATACTAAAAATATCCGTGGGACTTGGTAAAACAAATCTAGACACGATTCCCTGTTCTACGACAAATTCCCAAAGACCTAAAAAAATTATAAAAAATATTATTGGATAAAGCTTATTTATTGTACTTCCCAATTTTTTCATCTATTGACCAAACATCTCCATTACTTGAAAAACTTGTCTTTATATATGTGCTAACCCCTGGAACTCCCGCTTCAATTGTGAGTTCGTGAGCCTTTCTTATAATATCCATTAACTCCTCGAAATTTCCTTCCACTGTGGGTTCAAAAGGTCCCACATGATAGATCAGTCCAGTAGATTGAATATACTCAATTACCCTATCTACCGCCTCGAAAATTTCATCCTTTTCTACTCTAGGTAAAACTTGAATTGCAATGTTACCTTTCATTTTATTCTCCTTTTAGGGTCAAAAAAAGACCCTGTTTTTCGCGAGGGTCTTTCCATAAGTTAATTTAAAGCTTCCTTACGCCGGTATTATCCGGTTCAAGTTGAAGGGTCGACCTTAGTCTCTCAGCTTAAAAAGCACCCCTAGCGTTAAAATAATTTTACATACTAATATTAGATTTGTCAAATTTTCATAACATAACTATCTCGAAATAGTTAAACAATATAATTATTACTGAAATTTATTAAATATTTTGACAAATACTTCAATTTTTAGTACAATTTACCAAACTAACGGAGAGTTAGTAAATAGAAAGTCTTGAAGTACTTTTAAAACAGGGGAAAATTATGAAAAGGAAAGGTTTTTTTAGAGACTGGAGAATCCAAGTACTCTGTCTAATTTTGGTAGTTATCGCTGAAATGATTGGAATTATCCGAATTAAACAAGGAATGATTTCATTTGCACTTTTGCCAATGCTATACGCTTTGATTATGGGTATTATAATATCCAAAGTTGGGTATAACATTTTAGTGAATGATGCTGACATGGAACAAGCATCCCAGTATATTGGAATTTCGGTTATGTACTTAATTGCCTATATGGCATGTTCAATTGGTCCAAATTTAAATACCATTATAAACGCTGGACCTGCACTTATTTTACAAGAATTGGGGAATTTAGGAACAATTTTCTTATCTATGCCAATCGCAATTTTAATATTTAAAATGGATAGAACCGCAATTGGAAGCGGATTTTCCAACTCTAGAGAAAGCGCCCTTGCAATAGTTGGAACTGTTTACGGTTTAGATAGTCCAGAGGGAAGAGGGGTTATGGGTTCTTACATAACAGGAACTTTGTTAGGAACTATCTTTTGTGGAATTTTAGCTTCCCTTTTGGCAAACGTCACTTGGTTTTCACCAGAGTCTTTGGCAATGGCTGCTGGAACTGGCTCTGCATCTATGATGAGTGCTGCAATTGCTCCTATAGTAGAGGCTTTTCCTGAAAAGGCAGATGAGCTACAATCTTTTGCGGCGACAAGTCAGGTTTTAACATCTGCAGACGGTATGTATATGTCATTATTCTTAGCTCTTCCCATAGCCGAATGGCTTTATAAGACTTTCAAAGGTAAAGAGTATTACGAAAGGGAAAAGGCAGAATTAGAAACCCAAAGAAAAATCGAAGTAGCTAATATAGAACAAGAAGGAGAAGTTGTAAAAATAAATCCTTGGCCTATAAGGCTAAAAGTTTTGTTCTATTCAGGTATTTTTGCAATGGTAGCCATGTACATTTCCAGCGTTATAATAGGCGAGCCACTTTTACCTCAAGATACCCTTCCTGGAATGTTGTGGTTATTTGGAATCGTAATCGTAGGAACAATTATTGGCGATCTAGTTCAAAAGACTGGCCTTACTCTTCCAACGGTATTGTTCATCGCATTAGTATCTAGTGTTGCAAGTGTTCCAGGTCTTTGGCCGGGAGCAGAAAGTTATATTGAAGCTATGAAAAATATTTCACTACTTCCACTTTGTACTCCGATATTGGCATATGCAGGTATTTCTACGGGGAAAGATGTGGACGCATTTAAACAACAGGGAATCAAAATTATTATTGTAACACTTTTCGCTTTTACAGGAACTTATGTGGGTTCTGCTGTAATTGCAAATATAGTTTTAAAATTCACAGGAGTTATCTAAGGAGGACTTATGAGAACAAAGGAAGAATTAAAACAGCTGGCGATTGATGCCATTGACAAAAGAAGAGATGACATCATAAAAATTGGCGATTCCATTTTTGAAGAACCTGAACTGGGTTTTAAAGAAGTTAAAACTGCAGAAAAAATTAAAAAAATTCTAGACGAATTAAATGTGGAATACGAAGATAAAATTGCCATTACCGGTATAAAAGCAAGACTTAAAGGAAAAGAATCTAAATATAATGTGGGTGTCATGGGAGAATTGGACTCTGTCGTTTCCCATACCCATCCATTTGCCGATAAAGAGACGGGAGCTGCCCATTGTTGCGGACATAACGCAATGATCGCTTCTTTGATGGGAGTTTTATACGCCCTAAAAGATACAGATATTATGAAAGATTTAGCTGGGGATGTTAGCCTTTTGGCAATTCCTGCAGAAGAATATGTGGAACTTACTTACAGAAATAAGTTAATCGAAGAGGGAAAGATCCAATTTTTAGGAGGAAAACAAGAATTTATTCGCCTTGGAGCCTTTGACGATGTGGATATCAGTTTAATTCAACATACTTTCTCAAGTGAAAACGAAGGAAACGACCAAATTAAAGCAACTGCTGCTTCAACTGGAAATGGATTTATTGGACAAGAAATTCGCTTTATCGGAAAAGAAGCCCACGCAGGAGGTGCTCCCCACAACGGCATTAACGCTTTAAATGCTGCAAATATTGCCCTTGCAGCTATTAACGCTCAAAGGGATACTTTCAAAGAAACTGATTATATCAGAGTTCATCCCATAATTACAAAGGGAGGAGATTTGGTTAACACCGTTCCTGCAGATGTAAGAGTAGAAACGTACGTCAGAGGATCTAATGTGGAAGGAATCTTAGATGCGGCAGAAAAAGTGACTCGCTCTTGGAAAGCTGGGGCTTTGGCTTTGGGGGCAGAAGTAGAAATTAAAACCATGCCTGGATATCTTCCAGATAAACCTGATAAGAACTTAGTTGATGTAATTTATGAAAATGAAGTCCTAGTCTTTGGAGAAGAACACGTAGTTAAAGATGCGGGACACTTCACTGGAAGCACTGACGTTGGAGACGTTGCAAGCATACTTCCAACAATCCAAGCAAGTATTGGCGGAGTAAAAGGAGACTTTCACTCTGAAACCTATGAAATGGTCGATAGGGACATCGCCTATTTAGGAGCGGCGAAAGTTTTGGCTCTTTCTGTAATAGATTTACTCTACGACGATGCCACAGTGGCAAAAAAGGTAGTGGAGGAATTTGAACCCCTTTATACAAAAGAAGAATATTTAAATACTTGGGGGAAAATTGGGGAGAGATTTAAATAGAATTAATTGAAAATATAAAAAAATCGCCTTTGGAATAATGATGTGAACCCTAAAACACGGACAAAATAATATTTAACTTATGCGGTATGTTTTCTGTACTCAACAGGAGACATGCCGTTTAAATTTACCTTTAT
>JAEZYW010000164.1 GCA_023418835.1 Bacillota bacterium
ATTTGGGGAGTTAAAGGAGGGGATATAGATGTATGAAAATTTAAAAGTTTTTGAAGAGAGATTTGAAGAGTTGGAAAAAAGTATGATGGATCCTGAAGTCTTAGGCGACTCCAATAAACTCCAAAAAATAGCAAAGGAACATTCTGAAATCCAAGGAATTGTAGAAAAGTATAGAGAATATCGCAATGCCAATGAAGAGTTGGAAACTACAAAGATGATGTTTGATGAAAAATTAGATGACGAAATGCGAGAAATGGTAAATGAAGAAGTAAAGGGATTAGAGTCTAAAATTTCTACACTTGAAGATGAGATCAAGATATTATTAGTTCCAAAGGATGAAAATGATGATAAAAACGTAATAGTAGAAATCCGTGGTGGAGCCGGAGGAGACGAAGCGGCTTTATTTGCAGGGGTTTTGTTTAGAATGTACACTATGTTTGCGGAGCGAAATAATTGGAAAGTCGATGTAATGAATACAAATGAAATTGGAATAGGCGGATACAAAGAAGTCATATTTATGATACAAGGAAAGGGCGCTTATTCTAGACTAAAATACGAATCTGGTGTTCACAGAGTTCAAAGGGTTCCTGAAACTGAGAGTTCTGGAAGAATTCATACTTCTACTGCTACTGTTGCAGTTTTACCTGAAGTTGGAGATGTGGAAGTAGAAGTTAATCCAAATGAAGTTAGGGTTGACGTATTTAGATCCAGTGGTAACGGTGGACAATCTGTAAACACAACGGACTCAGCAGTTAGATTAACTCACATTCCTACTGGTCTAGTTGTTTCATGTCAAGATGAAAAGTCCCAATTAAAAAATAAAGATAAGGCTATGAAAATTCTAAAGGCAAAGCTTTACGAGCAAATGTTGGAAGAACAAAACAAAAATATTGCAGATGCAAAGAGGTCCCAAGTTGGAACTGGGGACAGGTCTGAAAGAATTAGAACTTACAATTTCCCTCAAGGAAGAATTACAGATCATCGTATAAACAAAACGATTTTTAGAATGGAAGACTTTATAGATGGGGATTTAAACGAGATGATAGATGCTTTGATTTCTTTTGACCAATCAAAGAAAATGGAGATGATAGGGTAATGTCTATAGAAAGGGCTGAAAGACATTTAAAAAAGTATGAACTTTCAGACAAAATGATTATTTTTGAAGAATCCACTGCAACTGTTTCATTGGCAGCTGAAGCACTTGGAGTTAGTGAAGATGAAATTGCTAAGTCTTTAAGCTTTGATCAAAAGGGAGAAACGGTTTTAGTTTTACTTGCTGGCCAAAGGCGTGTTGATAATAAAAAATATAAAAAAATCTTTGGTTGCAAAGCCAAGATGCTGCCAGCAGATGAAATAGAAGAAAGAATTGGACACGAGATGGGCGGAGTTTGTCCCTTTGGAGTAAATGAAGATGTGAAAGTATTTTTAGATGAATCTTTAAAGGACTATGATTTTGTTTACCCAGCTTGTGGTGGCTATAATACTGCAATTAAGATGTCAATAGAAGAGTTGGAAATGGCTTCCCAAAGTAAAGGTTGGGTAGACATTTCCTCTAAATAGATTTATTCTAATTATTGACTTTATCAAAAATAGGGATATAATTAATATGTAGTTATAGATAGTAAAATATTAGGAGGTAATTTTTAATGGTTAGAGCAATGACACAAGAAAATTTAAGATCAGCATTTGGTGGAGAGAGCCAAGCTCATATGAGATACAGAATTTGGGCGCAAACTGCTGAAAAAGAAGGTTTCCCAAATGTTGCAAGATTATTCAATGCAACTTCAGACGCAGAACAAGTACACGCTACTTTACACTTTAATGCATTGAGAAATTGTGAAGGAGATTTCCCTGTTACTTCAATGGCTGGATTTGGTTTAACTGAAACATCAAATAACTTACAAGGTGCTATAAACGGAGAAACTTTTGAGTTTACAGAAATGTACCCAGCTTATATAGCTGTTGCAGAAATGCAAGGAGAAACTGAAGCGTTAAAAGCTTATAGATTTGCAATTGAAGCTGAAAAAAACCACGCACAAAGATTTACAGCTGCTAAAGAAGCAGTAGATGCTGGAAGAGACTTTGACGCAGAAGGAATTTACTTATGCCCAGTATGCGGATATATTGGATTAGATGCAAACGAAGAAATTTGCCCTCTATGCGGTGCTAAGAGAGCAGTATTCATCGAATATTAATTAATTTAAATTAATCAAGGGACTTGAAATCATTCGAGTCCCTTTTATAATTTTACAATTGAGTTTTTAAGATAGCTTTGATTGATTATTACACATAATAATTAAAATATTTAAATTGAAATTTATGTTATAATATATAAAAAAGTATTAGGAGGTAATAACAGCTAAATGAGAACTCCTGTTATGGATGCATTAGAAGATTTAGTTAGGGAAGATAGCGTTTCTTTCCATTTCCCTGGTCACAAGGGAAGGCTTACAAATATAGATTGGGCAAGATTGATGCCCATGATAGACACTACAGAAACCAGAGGTATGGATAATTTATTAGAGCCTAGGGGAATAATTAAAGAGTCTCAAGAAGAGGCTGCAAAAGTTTTTGGTTCTAAACATACTATTTATGGAGTAAATGGTTCTACAG
>JAEZYW010000061.1 GCA_023418835.1 Bacillota bacterium
TTTCTAAAAATGAACCTTATCAAATTCAAATTTAGTTTTTGCTTAATTACAAATTAATCTTTGAGAAAGGTTCTGTAAGTGGCGAGCTCTGCTCGGGCGTAGCCTTGACCATTCCAGGTTCTTTTGATAAAATTAAAATATTAAGAGCAAAAACGTAACACCTTAGTAATATGCCTAAATATTAAGGTCTATTTTTCATGTTTGTTTTTATTCAGTTTTTACCAATATCAATTCTTATATTTTTTCATTTTACCTCTTGACTTTTAATAGTTAGTCTCCTTTATTGTAATCTTATAATATACTAGAAAAGTATATATATTTATATTCTATCATTACTTTTTTAATAATCAACTAAAAGTATAGTTATTACTAAAAATAATAAATCCTAAATTGCAATATCAAATTGAACTATTTTTCCAAAAGTATCCACTAACCTTAATTTATTGAGCTCTTCTACAAAAACTTCTATAGGTGTTCGGTAATTTAGGATTTTTCTTGGTAAATTATTCATCCAGTTCATTATTTTTAGATAGTGATCTTCATTGTAGTCTAATAGAGATTTTCCTTTTGGAATGAATCTTCTTATTAGGCTATTGTGTTTTTCGTTACTTCCTCTTTCTTGTGGGTTATTTGGATGGCAATAGTATACATCTCTAACTAAGCTATTTTCTAGTTTTGTTAAGCTAGCAAACTCTAACCCATTATCGCTTGTTATGCTTTTGAATATTGATGTAGAGTTTTCTATTTTTGATAGTAATTTTTCTAAGCTTTCATTAACTGATGATGAATTTTTTGATGCAATTTTTAGTATTATTTCCATCCTTGTTTTTCTCTCTGTTATAGTGATTAAAGCTGGTTCTTCTTTGTTTTTCTTTGGAACAATTGTATCTATTTCCCAATTGCCAAAGCTTGACCTATCTTCTATTTCTAAAGGTCTTTCTTCTATGCTTTTTCCGAGTTTTCTTTTATTTTTTCTAGTTCTTTTAATAGATGGTTTTCTTCTTAATTTCAAGGGCAAGTCTATAGATTTTATTTTTAAAAGACCGAGCTCTACATAGTTATATAAAGTTCTTGTACAGAGTATTTCATCAGAAAAAAGTTTATGTCGCTTTGCATATCCACAAATTGCATCTAAAGACCATTTATCTTTGGTGAACTTAGTATGAACAATTTCTAAAAAATTGCTACATTCCAAAGCTTTATATGATTTTTTAGAATTTTTCTGTGTTTCTCATAAACTGTCTTTCCTGTATCAGGATAATATACTTCTACTTCTTTATCGTTTTTAATTTGGGGTACTGTTCCTCGTTTTAATTCATTTCTTATTGTATTTGAAGCTCTATTCAGTTCTTTAGCTATTTTGTATGCAGAATAACCTTTATTGTGTAAAAGCTGAATTTGCCCTCTTTCAAAATCATTTAAATGTTTATTTTTTCTTGAATTTGTTGTAACATTATTATACTCCATAGTTATCACCTTTTGGTTTTTGTTTTTGGTGAATCAATTATACCAAATGTGATTTACTATGGAATTTTTTTAGTTCAATTTCATTTTACAATTAATCAAAAATAATAAATATATTTAACTAAATAAATTTACTTAATTTTTTATATTTTTAAAAAAACATTGTTTATAAGACTTAAAAGACAAGATATTCAAGATTTTTTAACTATTATTACTAAATTTAATCAAAATATTTAATAAAACTTTTATAGGAAATATTTGCGTTAAAAAAGACCTTGAATTTTTTTCAAGATCTCAGACTGGACAAAAAAGTCGAGGGCAATATTTTTTCGAAAAGGATATTATCTTCGACCCTTTTAAAATCAGTTTGTCAACACTCTCAAATCCCCATTAGGGATCTTAAATAAGTTGAATTTATTGTTTGTTTCTATCAAAAATAATTCTTAGACCTTCAAGGGTCAGCATATTGTCCATTTTTTGGATGTGCTTACTCTCTCCTGTTATGGTTTTTGAAAATCCTCCAGTAGAAATTACTTTGATTTGGTCAATTTCCAATTCCAACTCTTCGGCAATTTTTTCAATTATGTGATCAATAAGACCCACATATCCGTGAACCAGTCCAGATTGCATGGAGTTAACTGTGTTTCTGCCAATAACTTTTTCAGGTCTTACAATTTCAACTTTCGGCAATTTAGAAGCTCTCAAAAATAAGGCATCAGCAGAAATCTTAATTCCCGGAGTGATTACTCCACCAAGATAGTCTCCCCTTTCATTAATTACATCAAATGTAATAGCCGTTCCCAAATCCACAACTATAAGGGGACCTCCATATTTTTCAAAAGCTGCAACTCCATTTACAATTCTATCCGCTCCAACTTCCTTTGGATTGTCATAGAGTATGTTCATTCCAGTTTTTACTCCTGGTCCTACAACCATGGGCTCAATATTGAAGTATTTTTTGCAAACTTCTGGAAAGATATCCATAACAGTTGGAACAACTGAAGAGATAATTATATCTGAAATTTCATCTATTTTTATATTTGTATAGCTCAAAATCTGAAGCATCATCAAACCGTATTCATCTGTCGTCTTGTCTTTATCTGTGGAAATTCTCCAATCATAAATCAATTCAGAGCCTTTATATACTCCTAATACAATATTCGTATTCCCAACATCTATTACTAATAACATTTTCTCACCGAATTATTTATATTTTTTTAAAACGCCATTTACAACGCTTGTAACTAAAATAGTAGCCAATATTGCTTCTGGAATCCCGTTTACTACGCCAATTCCAAATATAACTTTTCTAGTAGTTTCAATATTTTGTCCTAAAGCTTCCACGAATCTCTCTCCGTAAAGGAAATAAATTAAGGACAAAACTCCTAAAGTGTTTATCATCGTCCCTAAAACTGACGCTGCCATTATTTCCAAAGAATCAAATTTGTATTTTTTAATTGCCAAATAGACAATAAAAATAGTAAGGCAGAGTAATCCTAGATTTACAGCTAGACTTGCCCAATTAGTTTCTATTATGGATTTATAAATTCCAAATAACAAATATGCAGAAATCCCTCCAATTAAAATAAAGAGAATTCCTTTGAAATTTTTTGTTCCCACTTTTTTTACAAATTCATAGGCATAATAAGATCCTATACCAACTAAAATTCTAGGAAACACTGATATGACAGGGTGCATAAAAACAAAGGACACAGGGGTAGGATTTAAAAATGCATTTATTAAACTAAATGCTCCAAATATCAACCCTACAAATCCTCCAACCATAGGCCCGTAAAGAATGGCGCCTATTATGACGGGTATGTGCATGATTGTCGCTCTAGTTGGTCCTATTGGAATAAAACCAAGGGGAGTCAGTCCTAATACAGCTGTGACGGCACCCAGAAGCCCAATTATAGCGATACTTCTTGCGTTTAAACTTCTACTTCTCATAACGTTATTCATTTTCTCCTCCGATCCAGTTCTTAAAAAGATACTAGTCAATTTAAACAATAGCTTACATTTTCATTTTTGTACCATTCCAATGGATATGGTCAAAATCCTTTTATATTATATCATCATATGCAAAAAAATTCTCATATGTTTTTGAAAATTTTATAGCATTTAAAATTGCTCTCATCATTACCTCCACTCCAAGAACTCCTAGGACGTCTACATCCGCCTTGACTTTATTTGTTCCCAAGGCAAAAATTGTATCTCCATCCATGGAAGTGTGGACAGGATTTATACATCTTGCAAAGGCGTTATGCCCCATCTCGGCTACTTTATTTGCCTCAGCTTTAGTAAGAAATGCATTTGTTGCTATAACTCCAATTGTAGTATTTGTTCCCAGATTTCCTTTTCCATAACCATTTATTAAAATATCTTTTGTATCTAAAAGTTTTTTATTTTCATAATCATAGACTCCTGCGATTTTAGAATTATCTCTATAATCAAAAACATCTCCCACGGCGTTTACTGAAACAATAGCCCCTACTACCAAATCACCTACGGAAATGCTAGCAGAACCCAAGCCAGATTTCATGGCTTTATCCATACCTAAAATTTTTCCAACTGTCGCTCCTGCACCAGCCCCGACATTTCCTTGGGAATTTTCTTTGGAGAAAGCCAATTTAGCCGCTTCGTATCCCATTTTAAAGTCTGGTCTTACGTTTTTATCTCCAATTCCTAAATCAAAAATTACCGCAGAAGATACTATGGGTACCTTTACAATTCCAGTATCAAAGCCGATTTCCTTTTCTTCCAAATACTTCATTACACCGCCAGCAGAATCTAGTCCAAAAGCGGATCCTCCAGACAAAACTATGGCATGAACCTTTTCTATGGCCTTTTTTTCTTGAAATAAATCCGTCTCCCTAGTCCCTGGTGCAGATCCCCTTACGTCTATACCGCCAGTAGCACCTTCTTCGGCTATTATTACAGTGCAACCCGTCATGGCATTTAGGTCCTCTTTGTTGCCAACTTTTATTCCCTTTACGTCAGTTATATATCCAGAAAACAATACTATCACCTTATTTAATATATTTATATCCAATTTAAAAAATGATAAAACTTTACTATTTTATCTTCCATATATACCTATAAACTTTATCATTCTGGGTATATGATAAATATATTTTAAATAGGAGGTAATTTAATGAACACATATAGTCTATTTATTGATGGAAATTGGATTGAAAATGACTTCGATGACTATATTGAAGTAGAAAACCCCGGAACTAAAGAAATAATTGGTAAAGTACCTGCTGCAAAAGAAGAGGACGTAAACAAAGCTGTGGAAGGTGCCTTGAAAGCTTTTCCTGAATGGAAAAATTTAGATGTTGAAGAAAGAATTAAATACGTCCAAGGAATGTATGAGTATTTTAAAGAAAATGTCGACGATATTGCTAAGACGTTGCAATCAGAGCTGGGATGTCCTCCAGACTTTGCTAAAGAAAGACACGTTGAAGGATATTTTGAAAATATAGAAGATTTTATTAATATTGCAAAAGACTACAAATTTGTAGAAAATTTCGAAGGATATGAAATCCACAAAGAGCCAGTGGGAATAGTAGGGGCTTTAACTCCTTGGAATTATCCTTTTGGGCAAATTGTAAAAAAAGTTATTCCTGCTTTACTAGCCGGAAATGTAGTCGTATTAAAACCAAGCCAAAGAACTCCCCTAACTGCGTATTATTGGGCAGTAGCGGCTGAAAAAGTAAATCTTCCTAAGGGAGTATTTCAACTAGTGACAGGACGAGGAGCCGAAGTTGGAGATGTTTTAGCTACCCATAAAGATGTAAATATGATTTCATTTACCGGTTCTACAAAGGGTGGAATCGAAATTACAAAGCTGGCAGCTGACACTGTTAAAAGGGTTTCTTTAGAGCTAGGTGGAAAATCTCCTGGGCTTATATTAGAAGGCGCAGACTATCCAAAGGCAATTAAATCTATTTTAGGAACCGTTTATCTAAATATGGGGCAAAGCTGTTCTGCCAAGACGAGACTTTTAGCTCCTAGAAAAGATAAAGAGGAAATAGAAAAACTCCTGATAGAAACGACTAAAGAATTCCGATTTGGAAGTTCAAAGGATGAAGATGCAGATGTAGGAGCTTTGCAATCTAAGAAACAATTAGATAAAGTAAGTGGATATGTGGAAGTTGGTAAAGATGAGGCTGAACTACTCTTCCAAGGAGAGGGTCACGACGGAGATGGTTATTACTTCCCTCCTACTATTTTTACCGAAGTAGACCAAAACGCTGAAATTGCTCAAAACGAAATTTTTGGACCAGTTCTGTCTGTAATTTACTACGACACAGTTGAAGAAGCAATTGAAATTTCAAATAACACAATTTACGGTTTGTCAGGAATGATTTTTGGACCGGAAGAAGAGGCTCGTAGAGTTGCAAAAGAAATTAGAACTGGACAACTTCAAATTAACGATGCACCCTTTACCCACAACGCTCCTTTTGGAGGCTTTAAACAATCTGGTAGAGGTAGAGAAGGTGGAATCCACGGATTTGAAGAGTTCTTAGAGATTAAGACAATATTTATTTAGTTGAAGTTTAATAAGAGGATTTTAATATATCCCTTTTTGATCTTTAAAATATATTTGCAAAAGCAAAAAACCCAGACTATAAATAGTCTGGGTAGAATTTCGTCAAAGTCCATCTTTTAAGTTATATAAGCTACTATTGCAGCGTAAATTGTGACTATTGGCCCAATAACCAATATATCCAAACCAAGATTACCTATATTGCTGCCAATCATTAATCCTGCTAAAAGAAATACAGAGATAGTTTCAATAATGCAATCATTTCATCATATCCCCTCTTTATATATTTACTGTATACTTGAATTATTATATCATAGTCTTCCCAAATTCAAACATAAAAATATTGCCATGGGTCCGTTCCCTTGGCAATATCTTTGGTTAAACAATTTCGACAAAATTCGGGTGATGCCGGGTACCTTTATACACTAGTCTCCATTAATTATGTCTTTTGCATCCTCAAACTCAGCCATTGCATCATTAAGATATTTTAATGTGTCTTTTGTATTTAGGAAAGCTGGTT
>JAEZYW010000040.1 GCA_023418835.1 Bacillota bacterium
CCTCCGAGGAGACTTCAAACTAAAAAATATTCTCGCAGTTACAGGATTTCCAAAAGCGACATATATGTATTGGAGAAAACTTTTTGATAGAGAAAATCCAAACGAGAAACTTGAACAAAAAATTCTTGATATCAGAAAGAAAAACAAAGATTTTGGCTACCTAATATATTAAAGGGTTATTATGTGTTAAAATAACAGTTATTAGTATGTATATTGAGACTATTGCATTTAATTTGTTACAAATTGAGGAAATTATGTTTTTTATATTTGGAATTAACACTAAGCAAGAAAAATTAAATTTTGATGATTTGAAAGTTTGCAAAGTTTGCGGCTCATATGGTCGTTACGAAGCTTTTATGGAATACACTGCCTTGAGTTTGTTTTTTATCCCCGTTTTTAAATGGGTGAAGAAATATTTTGTGAAGGCCAGTTGTTGTGGGAGCATTTTTCAGATTTCAGACGAGCTGGGAAGAGATATTGAATGGGGAAGGGTTTCACCAATTAGGGATGAAGATCTAATTTCCGTAAATACAAATTACTATCACCATCGAAGTTGTACAAATTGCGGTCACAAGCTGGAAGAGGATCATGTTTATTGTCCTAAATGTGGTACAAAAAATTAGTATTTATTGAATCTATCACATTAAAGGAGTATAATTCCATTTTGGAAGTGAAGAATTTATGAATAGAATTTTTAAAAAATTTAAAGATATTACATTAAACCCTCCATTGGTATTGACCATTGGGTTTGGAATTTTAATTTTTATAGGCTCCCTATTGTTAAATATGGGTTTTTTTACAAAATCTGGAGAGTCTATAGGATATATTGATGCCCTATTTACTGCTGGAAGTGCTTCTTGTGTAACGGGTCTTACAGTTGTAAATACTGCGACCCATTGGAATTTTTGGGGACATTTGGTTATTATTACCCTAATTCAAATTGGCGGTTTAGGGATAATGACATTAGCTATTTTATTCCCCATGGTAATGAGAAAGAGAATTGGACTAACAACTAGACAAATAATTAGAGAGCAATTAAACGTAGAGACTTTAAGTGGAATGGTAAAATTGTTGAAATACGTCATATTTTTTACCTTTGCCCTGGAAATTATTGGAGCGATTATAATGTCTATGGAGTTTGTCCCAACTTATGGACTAAAAAAAGGAATTTGGTTTAGCATCTTCCACTCCATCTCTGCATTTTGTAATGCGGGATTTGATATTACTGGAGATTCTATGGCTCCTTTTCAAAACAGTCTTCCTATTAATGTTTCAATTATCTCTTTAGTTGTAATTGGCGGTTTGGGATTTCAAGTTTCTTCGGAATTTATTAGTAAAAAGATTATAAAAAAATTGTCCGTCCACGACAAATTAGTTTTGACAATGACTGGAATTTTAATTATAGGTGGAGCAGTAATTTTTTATTTAATTGAAAATACCAATCCAGATACATTAAAGGGTGTAGAGACTTTTCCAAAGATAATCCAATCCCTATTTCAATCTGTAATCACAAGAACGGCAGGATTTTATAGTATAGATACATCGAAAATAAGGGATACATCAGCAGTTTTGATGATAATATTGATGTTTATTGGAGGATCTCCTGGATCTACTGCTGGGGGATTGAAGACGACGACTTTTGGAATTTTATTAGCATCTATGATTGCTACGATTAGGGGACATGAAAGTGTTGTGATTTTTAAAAAGAGAATTCCAAATTCTGTTATTTTAAAAGCCTTAGCTTTAGTTATGATCAGTATATTTTTAGTTATAGGAATTTCTTTTATTTTGACCATTACAGAGGAACACACTTTTTTAGATATTCTTTTTGAAGTTACTTCTGCTTATGCAACTGTGGGATTAACTAGGGGCATAACTACGGGCCTAACGGATGTAGGAAAGCTCATTATTACCTTGACTATGTACATTGGAAGAATAGGACCTCTCACTATGGCTTTCGCCTTTGGTAAGGGTTCAAAAAATTCGAAGTTGGATTACCCAAATGCAAATATAAGCGTGGGATAGGAGGATTATTATTATGGATGTAGAATCGGTTGTAGTTTTTGGAGCAGGTAGATTTGGCTCTGCTTTGGCTAAAGAGTTATTTGAAGAAGATATAGAAGTTATGATTGTAGATAACGACGAAGAAAAAATTCAAGAAATTGCTTCCCAAGTTACTACTGCTATTATTGCGGACGTTGTTGACGAAGGCACTATTAAGGAATTGGGCCTTAGCAATTTTGACGTGGCAATAATTGCAATTGGAAGTAATTTAGAAGCCTCTGTAGTTGCAGCTGTAGAGGCAAAGGAATACGGAATTCCAATGATCTATGCCAAAGCCAGTACAGATATGCAAGCGAGAATTTTAAAGAAAATTGGCGTGGACAAAATAATTTATCCCGAGCTTGAAGTTGGGGAGAGATTGGCTCGTTCCATTTCAGGAAAAAGCATTTTAGAATATATCCACTTTAGCGATGAATACTCTATTGTAGAGATTAACTTATTAAATCATTGGGCAGGAAAAACCATATTGGAATTAGATGTTAGAAATAAATACAATATAAATATAATTGCCATTAGAAGAAAAGATAAGACCATCGTTTCGCCAAATGCAAATGAAAGGCTAGAAAAAGATGATAGGCTTATAATAATTGGCGATGAGAAAAGCTTAAAAGATATGGAGAGACATGGCTAATTTCATAAACTCAGAGGAAAATAAAAAGATAAAATTTGTAAAAAGTTTAAAACAAAAGAAGTTTAGAAACAAGGAATCCACATACATTTTAGAAGGAATAAAGCCCATACTAGAAGCTTTAGATGAAAGAATAAGAGTTCGAGAAATCTTTATGTCCAGAACTTTTTTTGAAGGGGAGTATGGAAAATATAAAAATATTCCCAACAAATTAATCAACGTCGTGGAAGATAAATTATTTGAGAAAATAACGGACACTGTAAATTCCCAAGGTATCATTGCCACAGTTTTTGCAGAACTAAAAGAAGTTGAAGATATTTTACCCTTCGGTCGATATATTCTATTGGATGGATTATCTG
>JAEZYW010000121.1 GCA_023418835.1 Bacillota bacterium
GGGGTTTTTTTATTTCAAAAATTGTCTTTCTAGCTAAAATATTTTCGGAGGAAAAAAATGAAAAAAATTTTAGTTTTATTATTAGGATTATTATTGGTTGTCGTCGGCTGCAGTAACAGCAATTCAAGCACTGAAAAAGTTGAGAATGAAAATGCTAAAGTTGAAAGTACAAGTGGAGATATTGTAAAAATTGGAATTATTAAATTTGTAGAGCATCCTTCTTTAGATGCTGCTAGAGACGGTTTTGTAAAAAAACTTGACGAGGAAGGAATTAATTACGAATTAGATGAAGTTTCTGCAAATGGAGACATCTCTGTAATTCCCACTTTAGCTGAAAAATATAACGACGAAGAAATTGATTTAATTTATGCAATAGCCACTCCTACTGCACAAGGAGCAAAAAATGTAATTACTGAAAAACCCATTGTTTTTTCAGCCGTTACAGATCCTGTTGGAGCGGAGCTTGTAGATTCTATAGATAGCCCTGGAAGTAATATCACTGGCGTTTCAGATTATGTCGATCCTAAAGATCAAATAGATGAGTTTTTAGTTTTATATCCTGATATTAAAACTTTCGGAACTCTTTACAACACGTCGGAACAAAATTCTCAAGTTCAAGTAGAAGAACTTAAGAAAATACTGGAAGAAAAGGGACTGGATTTAGAAGTTATTGGGATTAGCAATATAAACGAAATCCCCCAAGGCATTACAACTTTAGGAAGAAAAATTGACGCTTATTTTGCAATGACTGATAATATGCTTGCCAGTGCTGCGCCAGTAGTTGCTGAAAATCTAATTGAAAATAACATTCCTTCCCTATCTGCAGAAGAAGGCCAAGTAAAAAATGGACTGCTCATGAGTGAGGGTGTAAGTTACGAAGAACAAGGAACTCAAGCGGCTGATATTGCAATAAGAATAATAAATGGAGAAAATCCTAAAGATATACCAGTAGAATATTATAAAAACAGTAAAAAATTAGTGAATAAAACTATGGCAGAAGCATTGGGACTTGATTTAAACAATGAAGTTTTCAAAAATGCTGAAATTGTAGATTAAATAAGGGGGGATAACCCCCTTTTAGAATACAAAAACTTAAAGATGGGTATTAGTTTTATGGAAGGTGATTTTATGAAAGTTACTGTATTACTAGAAAATACTGCTATCTCATCTGAATTTTATTCCAAACACGGTTTATCCCTTTACTTAGAGGCAAATGAGAAAAAATTTTTATCTGATATTGGGGATGACGATTCCTTTATTGATAATGGAAAAAAGTTGAATATTGATATTGGAAATGTGGATTTTGCCGTAATTTCCCATGGTCACGGGGATCATGGTGGGGCTTTGAGTAGATTTTTAAACGTAAATGAAGATGCATTTGTCTATGTCAGAGAAGATGGATTTAAAGAATATGCATCTAAATCTTCTGGAGAATTTAGATCTGCAGGATTAAACCCAGAGTTAGAAAGACACCCTCAAATAAAATTGGTGCCAGAATATTATGAAATTGACGAAAATACAATTTTATTTTCCAAGGTGGATTCTAATTTATTTTTTCCCAAATCAAACGACGCCTTATACAAAATGGAAGACGGTGAATACATTAAAGATGATTTCTCCCACGAACAATATCTAATTATCAAAGAAAAGGGAAAAAATTTTTTAATATCAGGATGTGCCCACGAGGGAATTTTGAATATTATAAAATCTGCAGAGAAAATTGTCAGAGGAAAGATTGACGCTTGTATTTCAGGATTTCATCTTTACAATCCCGGAACTATGGAATATGAGAGTGAAGAGTTCATTAAAGAATTGGCAGAAGAACTTAAGGCCAGGGGAACAAGATTTTATACTTGCCATTGTACTGGAGAAAAAGCTTTCAATATTTTAAAAGAAATTTTAGAAGATCAGATTAAATACATTAGAACTGGAATGACATTTGAAGTATAAATTTAAAAAAGAGGCTTTATTGCCTCTTTTTGTTTTACTCTATTATTCTGTAACTTCTTCAACAGCTTCTGGTGACATAACTGAAATAAGGAATGCAAATGGAGTGTCTTCAAATTCTACATTAAATCCAAAGTTTTCTGAGATAAATCTTAGAGGTACTAAAGTTCTATCTTCAACTATTTTAGCTTCTTTATCTAATTCAACTTCTTCTCCATTTACAACAGCGATTTTAGATCCAATAGTTAAAACTATTTCTTTGTCTCCATGTTTAGCAGTAACTACTCTATCTTCTTCATTCCACTCTACTGTTGCACCTAGTTTTTCTAAGAAAGCTCTAAATGGTACAAGAGTTCTACCATCTTCTATAATAGCTGGAGAATCAAATTCAATTGCTTCTTCATTATAAAATACTACAACTGATTTTTCCCCTTCCATAGCTTCTTCCATAATAGCTTCCATGTATTCAGAATATTTCATTACTTTTACATCTTTTGGAATGTCAATATTTTTTACTGCTGCTTTTTTCATTTCAGCTTTCATATCCACGTTAATATCGAACAATCCGTCTACCTTTAAAACAAAATTAACTTTTTGATCTACTGAATCTTCTTTAAATTCTGTAACTTCAGAAACTTTAGAACCCTTAAGAGTTTTTGTCATTTCTTCAGCAAGTTCATTTAATTCTTCTTCATTAATTTCAGAAACTACAACTTTAGCTTGTTCTAATAAAGCTTTATTTGTTTCTACATTTTCTTTATCCACAGATACTACAAATGCATCAAGGGCTTTAAAAATCTCTTCTGAATTTTCTTTTGTGAATTTTACAAAAGATTTAAGTTCTTTTGCCCCTTCTTCTGCAGTGATTTCATAAGAGAATTTATCTCCTTCTCTTTTCATATCAAATTCAGATTTGTATCCTTCATAGATTTTAGTAATTACATCAACGAATTTTTCAGCAGAGTTTTCTGCGTCTTTTCCGTTTCTTAATCCTATACCAAACTCAGATAAATCTAAAGCAATGTATTTCTCAGGACCTTCTAAAACCTTAGGTAGAGTTGCTCCTGGCATTCCCATTGTAAACAATTCTTTTGGCATTATAGCTTTATTATCTTCAAAATAAATTGTAGCTTTTAAGTTATCAGGAAATATTTCTCCTTCTAATTCTGATGGAGCTGTAGCTTTTAGACCTGTAAAGTCGTAATTAATATCAATTTTAGCTTTTTCTTGTCCAACCATATAGATTTCAAAATCCATTGGAATATCAAACTTCATAGTTTCGTTAGTTGTTGGATCAGTTGCACTAATTAATACTTTAATATCTGATTTTCCTTCTGTCGCTTCCCATTTTTCAAATGCTGCATTTTTTTCCATGTAAGCCATTGTGTTAGGTCCACAT
>JAEZYW010000159.1 GCA_023418835.1 Bacillota bacterium
AACTAAGTCAGCACCAACGTCTGCAGCTTTAGTATAAATACCGCCGCCTACCCTAGAGAATAATGCAATAGATGAAGCTCCTAGAGAAAATCCATAAACTATAGAAGTATTTCCTCCAGAAAGAAAGTAAGAAAGTGAAATACCAATAATTCCAAGTCCTACTACAGTCATTCCCATTACAGCACCGCCGGAAAAAGCAATATCTAAAGCTTTACCCATTCCACTTAACATTGCCATATTTGTAGTACGCACGTTAGCTTTTGTAGCTACTGACATACCGATGAAGCCAGCTAATAAAGAAAATAATGCTCCAAACAAAAATGTTAATGGCATAGCAATATTTCCTCTGTTCATTGCCAACAATATACCAAACATAACAGCCATGAAAATACCTATTACTTTGTACTCCCTAGATAAAAACGCCATGGCACCGTCTTCAATATAGCCAGAGATTTCTTTCATTCTTTCAGTACCAGCATCAACTTTTTTTATGAAAGAAATCCTAGTATATGCAAATACAATTGCAGCTACTCCGACTATAGGAGCTAAGTAATTCAAAAACTCCATATGACCTCCTAAAATTTAGCTAATAGTATTAACGATACAACAAACACTATTGAAGCTACTATTGTAACTTTGTTTAGCATTGCATCTTTACTACTTCCTTTATTTCCATCCCAGAACGATTCTGAAGCTCCACCAGTTATAACACTCATGTTGCCATCAGATGGTTCTGATAATATAACTGATATAATCAGCGTTAAACTTGAAACCAAAACTAATACAGACAAAATAGTTGTCATTATAATCCTCCAATCTATTCATTTACAATACTTCAATATTAGCACAATAAACTGCCATTTACAACCAAAAGTTGTCATAAACAGGCTAGATTACATTACCATTCTAGATCCAAGAAATTGTTCAGTTCTTTGCTTATTTAAACTGGAAGTAATTTCTTCGACTATATTTTTTACACCTTCAATATTTGCAATATACTCTTCTATTTGTACTCTTACAAAAAGATTCAACTCGTTCATTAAATTTAATTCTTCTAAAAACTCCGAATCCACAGTCAATAATTCATCATTAGAATTGTAATTAGAAAAACTTTCTAATTCTTCTTCAAATATCGTTAATTTAGATTCACTCTTCTTAACTATATTTGTAATAAAATCTAAAATAGATTTATCTATACATCCTGATTTGTGCTTGTTATCTTCCAAAAAAAGTTCCATTTCGTCGAGATTATCTCTCATAACTGTAGAGACGATTTCTAATTCTTGTGAAATCTCCTCGCCAATTTCTACTACATTTTCAATAGTAAAGACATATTCTAATAACTCTCTATTTTCCATTTTTCTCCTTGTTACAGAATTCTAAAAAATCGCAATATTTGTGACATTTTTCACTGCATTTGTACTCATCTATACTATCATTATCAGTTGTAAATCTCAAGAAGGAATTTAATTCTTCCTTTAATTTTTTGTTTTCCAACTCATCCCACTTAACTTCTACTAATTTATCAATATCTAAGAAATGTATTGAAGCAGATAGAGGTACTTCCTTAAACATGGATTCTATGGCAATTGAATAAATTCTCAATTGGGGCTTATAAATCTCAACTAATTTATCTAAATCCGTCACTTTATTTGTTTTAAAATCCACAATTTTAATACCTTCCTTATCGAATATAAGCAAATCGATACTACCGCTTATATATCCCTCTTCTAATTTTAGTAGAAATTCAAATTCGTGAGTTTTATCCTTTGACACCTCTTCTTTTGCATAACTTCTAAGATGCTTTAGTGCAGTGTTCTTAATTTTTTCATTATGGGAAACTCCTAGAGTTTTTAAAGACCTAGAAACTTGGTCTTCCAAATTTATTGATTCGTCGTAATTTTCAATTAAATTGTGAACTAAACTTCCATATTGGGCATAGTCCATTCCCAATGGTTTTGAAAACTCGAGATTTTCTTCTTCAACTTCTTTCTCAATCTTAAGTTCTTTAATTCCCAATTTGTATTTCAAAAAATATTCTCTAGGACATCTCTTGTAAGAAATGTATCTAGTTATGCTAGTTGTAACTTTTTTAGGAATAGACAAATAATCCTTGGAATCTTCGGTTTCAGAATTATCTGTGCTTATTTCCACAGTTTTATGATTTAAATCTAAGTCCTCAAGGAATTTATTTTTAAGATCGTATTCGTACTCTTCTAGGGATAATAAGTTTTCTAAAAAACTATTCTTTGGAATATTTTTCTTTTTATTCTTTCCTTCATGAAAGAATATCAACTCTTCTTTAGCTCTAGTTACGCAAACATAAAGCAATCTATCCCGCTCTTCCCTATCCTCCCTAGAATTGAAATCTTTTACGGAGTCATATATTAGGCTATCTGATTCCATTTTTATACCGTAACCCATAACTCCGCTAACTTCGATTGGGCTGCTGTTACTGTAATTTGGCGTATTGATAGAATCGTAAAATATAATAACTGGAAATTCCAATCCTTTGGAACCGTGAATAGTCATTAAGCTAACAGAGTCAGAATCATCATCGACTTGGGCTTCCCTCGGATCTGTTTTAGATGCAAAAGTCAAATATTCAATAAATTCGTTTACAAAGAATGATTCATTATTTGTAAATTCCAATACTAGCTCTTCGAACTTTCTAACATTTTCTATTTCTTGGGTTGTGGGATGAATTAATGAAAGTATTTCATAGTAATTAGTAACCTCAATGAATTCTCTAAGTAATTGGTAAATGTTTCTTTGAGATTTTTTTGATAGAATATCTCTCAAAGATTTAATTGCAAATAATATTTTTTCGTCTTCTCCCTCATATGATAAAAGCTTTTCGTAAAGATGCATACCTTTTCTAGAATTGATATCATATAGTTTAAAATCTTCTATCATAAAGACTGTACTTCTCAAAAGCCCGTAGAGACTTTCCGAGTCTTCTTTTGCATTTAGAAATTTTAGAAACAAGATTAAATCTTTGATTTCTCTTTTATTATAAAACTCTTTACTCTTAGGATTTACATATGGGATATTATACTTATTTAATGAATCTTCTAAGGCTTTAATCTTTGATCCACTTCTATATAAAATTGCAATGTCTTCGTATTTTTTGCCTTCAGAAATTAGCCTTAGTATCTCTTTTGCTATTCCTTCACTTTCAGAAACTTCTTCATCTATAAGATCCACATATAGTATCTTTTTTTCTTCTACATCTGCATTGGGATTTAACGGGATATATTTATCCCCCATAATTTTAGCAAATAATTTATTTGCAAACCCCACTAATTCCTTGGAAGATCTATAATTTTCAACTAATTCTATAATTAAACCATTGGAATTTTCTATATCTTTTGCAGTCTTTTCAAAAACAGTCATATCAGATCCTCTAAATCCATAGATAGACTGTTTAGGATCACCAACTACAAATAGATTATTTCTATCTAGTAAGCTGTTTTCAGATGCTAACATAGTAAATATTTCTCTTTGAGTGTTGTTGGTGTCTTGAAATTCATCAATCATAATATATCTATATCTGTCTTGATATATCTTAAGCAAATTAGGATTTTCAAATATTTTCTTTGTCAAGTATATAAGATCCCCAAACTCTAAAGTTCCATCTTTTATCTTTTTATCCTTAAATTTCCCGTCGATTTCCTTCAACAAATCATTAATTTTTTCATAATACTTATAATATCTGTGTTCATATGTCTTTAATTGTTCATTTATTAGATTACCGATAATCTCTTTGTATTCTTCAGGAACGTTCTCTCCAGTATGAACACCTTTTTTTATTAAATTGAGACTTGATATAATAAATTCTTCATCAGAAGCATCTCTTAGGAGATCAAAAAGACCATCGTCTATCTCTTTTATATATTTACTTCTCCGAGTGGCATATTTTTCTTTAATCAAATGTTGACAATTTTCCTCTAGGGAATTAATGCATAAAGTGTAGTCATTTTCAGAAATATCCATATTCGGGAACAAATTCAATAAAGAGTCAAAATCGTATCCTTTTTGAATTATTTTTCTATATGAGTTTCTAAGGGAACGAGAAAAATCTCCAATTCTAAAATAACTATTGGAAATCATATACTCCTTTAATGTCCCGTCATCTATATGCCTATTTATTACTTCACTAATAATAGCATCGAGGATCACTTCTCCTTCTACTTCATCAATTACCTGATAATCAGAGGGCAATCCCAAAAAAATATTATTTTCGTCTATAATATTTTTACAAAAACTATCTATGGTAGAAATATTTAAAAATGGCACATAGTTAATTAAATTTTTGTATTTGGAGTCCACCTGGGATAATTTTTCTATTTCCTCTTGGATTCTTATAATCATCTCCCCTGTGGCTTTTTTAGTAAAGGTTATTGCTAATATTGAATTAATAGTCTCTTCAGGTGGAGTTATAGCTTTTTGAATTATATTTATAAATCTATGGGTCAATATTTGTGTTTTGCCTGTCCCAGCACCTGCTACAACGCATACATTTTTGTCTATTGTATTAATAGCAAGACTCTGTTCTTTATTAAATATCATAATTCAAAATCTCCTCCTTCCTGCATATGTTTTGATATTCACAGTAATCGCATTCATTAAGATCAATTGGGTCAACTTGGAAATCCCCTCGATTAATGCCTTCGTGAATATTTACTAATAAATCCTTGGCTTGTTCAAAATATTCTTTCAATTCCTCTTCATTAAACTTATATTTTGTACTCTTTTGTGCAATAGTATCTGATATAAATCCATGTTGAAGTTTGCCTTTTTGAATTGAACCATAAATACCACCTTTTACTTTTTCAGAATTCATTATTAAAGAATAAATGGGTAATTGTATTTTCTTTAACTCTCTAACATCTTTTCCAGAAGGATGGTAATTGCTTTTATAATCAATTATCAGTAGATTCCCCTCTTCATCTTCGTCTACTCTGTCAACAAAACCCTTAATATCAAAGCCATCAAATTTTCCATATATATGACCTTCCAATATTACAGGTCTAAATTTCCCTTGAATTTTCTCGTGATATGACAAATCTTCTCTTACAAAATTTATTAAAAACTTATAATAAATTTCTTTTTGGATTTCTTTTTCATCACTGGTAAGTTCCTCAGAATCTATAACTTTATCCACGTAAAATTTAACTTTGTCAGACAACTTCCCATCTTCTAAGGAAAATACGTCTTCAGATTCGTATAAGCTTTTTAGAATCATATGAAAGTAATTTCCCTTATCTATGTGAAATTCGTCTACATATTCCAATTCTAAGGGTTCAATTTCTAAAA
This sequence comes from Bacillota bacterium, assembly GCA_023418835.1. GTDB lineage: Bacteria > Bacillota > Clostridia > Tissierellales > Peptoniphilaceae > Neofamilia. Next base: position 5,320 of record JAEZYW010000159.1, read on the forward strand.
TATATTTTACATAGAATTTAAAGGGACAAACTCTATAATATTCTAAACTCTTAGGGGAATAATTTAATAGGGACATTTTTCTATTTAACTTTCCTATAAACTCTTCAAAACCTTCTTTTCTTTTGGAATAATCTTTAGAGAGGTGATTAAGTCTGGAAACATCCTCTAAAAGTAAATAGTTTAGTTG
>JAEZYW010000051.1 GCA_023418835.1 Bacillota bacterium
CTAATGTAGACATTTTCTCTCTTTTCGTCTAAATTTTTATTTATATCCTTACAAAGAAAACAAATTCCATCATAAATTGGTTTTGTCGGTCGGTGTTTTATGTCTTTTGTATGATTTAACAAAACTCCCGCCCCAATTCCAATGCCGTATTGCCACCTTAAACTTAAACGTTCACAAAAATTTTCGACTATTTTTAGGGCCGTTGCGTTCTGAGAGGATTCGTAAAATCCGCATTGGGATATTCCATAAACCTTTGGCAAAGATTCTAGATTTTTACTTTCTTTTTCTATGGCTTCAAAAGTTTTTATCAAGGGCATTGGAAGCGAGTCTACATACAAGGGAAATGCAATTAGCAAAGTATCTGCTTTCAAAACATTATCAATTACAATTTTTCTTTCCCTTTCAGTTTTTCCTAAAAAATCAATTCCTTGGAAAACTTCTATATCTTCTCCTAGAATTTCTTTTACCAAATTAATAATTACAAAAGTAGCGCCTTCAGTTTTTTTAGGGCTTCCGTTTAATATTGCTATTCCCATTTAAAATCACCCTTTATGTAAAGAATCTTTTAATTCTTCGACAATTTCCCTTATGTTCGTTGAATCCCTAATTGTAAATGTCACATATTTGGAGGGGCAAAAATTTAATGCGTTTCTATTTGATAGTTCAATAAATGTGTCCTTTTCTTCTTCTGTGAAATCTCCATAGCCAATAAATATCAAATCCGGATATTTAGAATATCGCTTTTTATGATGCATTTCTCCATTTTTAATTTCAAAAAAAGGAGAGATGTTTACAATCCCCCGATCCATAAATGCCTTAATATCAGAGCTATATCCGCCAAAAGTCACTTTAGAAAGAATAATGACTTTGTCTGAATTAATATAGCTACTTGAAATGCTATTGCCTTCATCTTTTTTTATAATACAAGTTCCAGGCGTCTTTACCCAACAATTAAAACAACCCATGCACGGTTTGATCTCTCTAGAATCTAATGAAATTTTTTCAACAGAAAACTCCCCATTTAAGCCTTCTATAATTAAGGAAGTCCAATCTACTCCATTGTCATTTGTTGCAGTCGTATCGTGTAAAATTAGTATTTTCATATGCCTTTTCTCTCTCTTTAGAAGCTTTTAAAACAAATTTCAACTAAATTATAACACAATCTATATTTCAAAAATACAGATGGGAAAGTCTTTCAAAATGTTAATAGGAGAGTAAAAAAATATCGACCCATTCTTTATCAGATGAGCCGATACACAAACTATTTCACATTAGCGTTTTTATTTATTAAAACTACTATTAATCAATACCTATCATAACATTGCTAGCTTTAATTACTGCATATGCTTCCTTGCCTACTTCTAGTTCCAGTTCTTTGATTGAATTCATAGTAATTGATGAAGAAATTTTATTTCCTCCGCCGATATCTATAATAACAATTCCATTTACTGCACCATCAATTATTTCTACAATAGTTCCTTTGATTTGATTTCTTGCACTTAATCTCATATATTCCTCCTACATTTTTTTATATTATTCCCATCATATCCCATTTTTATTTTAATTTTAATCATTATAATCGAGTATCCCTTCTACGCATATTCCCGTTTCTTCGTGGAACAATACGCATGGTGCATATACCCAGTGGGTTCCTGGTTGATCCGAAGGCGCAATAGTCTTTCTTTCTTCTTGAAGTTTTTCATAATCTTCAGTTTTTATAACAGAGATTACTCCCTTTGGATTTTTGTCATCTTCAATATACTCTACTCCCAAGCTCTTTTCATATCCTGGAATTTCTTCTATTTTGTGGAATATGTTTTCTAATCCTTCTTTTTCAGCGGATTTTTTTAATTCTGCCATAAGCTCATCGTATTTATTATTAAAAGAGCCTTGAGATCCCAATAGTTCTTCAGCCAATTCTTTGTCGTTATCTACCATTTCCAAAATCGACTCGGAAAAGTATGCCCCATCTTCGGCATCAATTATGTTTTCGATTTCTTTACTTTCATTTAACTCGTATTTTCGAGGATAAATCGCTCCTGATTCATTTGCAAAAATTCCATTATCAAAAGAATATCCCATTTCGATAATATTTGTATAGATGTTATACTTATTGTCTATTTCCTCTAGTTTTACAATGTCCACGACAATGGCAGGAATCAAATTGTTTTCTTTTTCCTCACCATATTTAATATCTTCTCGAATTATTTCTACAAACTCTTCATCTGATTGAACTTCTATTTCCTCTTTTACTTTATCTGCGTCTGTTTTATTGCACCCTAAAAATAAGATTAAAGATGCAAATATTAATATTATTAACTTTTTATTCATTTCCTACATCCTTTATTTCTTTAAAACATATCCCATTCGCCCCTGCCTAAAGTCCATTGGATAAGAGTACTTATGCCAACTAATATAAAAATCCAAAGGTCATTGCCTTATTTTCCTTTAGAAGTTGCAAGGATGGCAATGCCAAAATTAAAAACTTCAAACTGTAATACAGGATTTCCAGCAATTTGTTAGGGGCTTTTGGAGAGAAAAAAGCACTCCAAAAATACATAAATACAAATACGGCTAGGACAGCTCCTGAAATTTTAAAAATATTATTGTCAAAAAACCTATAGGCCAGTCTGCCCCATAAAGACATGGCAGCTAGTTCCAATGCAAAGATTAAAACGTCATTTAAGTGAACGATAATATTAATCATAGAATACTCCTTGTAATAAAATATTTTTAAAACAATTACCCATATATTAAAATTATATTACATCAATTGATAAAATGATATACAATATTGTTGACTTAATAACACTTCTAACTTATACTGTCTTCGTGAACTTTAATGGAGGTGAATAAAATAAAACCAGCAATTACATCTAGAAAAGAAATTTTAAGAAACTGTAGAAAGATTGTATCCACCGATGGACTGGCAGCTTTAAATATGCGATCTGTTGCCAAAAAATGTGACGTGGCTTTGGGTTCTTTATACTACTATTTTCCATCCAAGGAAGATCTTTTGGTGGCAACTATTCTAAGTGTTTGGAAAGAAATTTTTCAAATCGAAAAACCTGGTGATAAAAATTTATCTTTTACAAAATATATTGAAGTGTGTTTTGAAAAACTTCGAAAGGGCTCTGAAAGGTATCCCAACTTTTTAACTATGCATTCCATAAGTTTTGCTAGTTTAGCAAAAGACAAATCTAGGGAAACAATGGAAATTTATCAAACCCAAATTAAAGGTAAAATGTTAGAAGCTCTAAGGGCAGATCCTTTAGTCAAGGAGGATGCCTTTACAAATGAGTTTAATGAATCTGATTTTATAGACTTTGTATTTGGAAATTCAATGTCCCTTTTAATTGACCAAAAAAATGACTGTCGAGTACTCATAGAAGTGATAAGTCGCATAATTTATTAATCAAATCGAAAAAGCAGGGGTTGATCCCCTGCAAAATGAAACAGCTATTTCAAATTATTGTCTAATCTAATAGTTCTTCACTACTAATTGACAATTATCCTCTAATTTCTTTTAATAATTTAATTTCTTCTTCATATCCATCTAGCTCATTAGGCGTTTCTAAATTAAAGGGCAAATCTCTTAATTTTGGATGGTTAATAATTCTTCCAATTCCTTCAATTCCAATTTTACCTTGTCCAATTTTTTCGTGGCGATCCTTTGATGCGCCTAAATCGTTTTTGCTATCGTTTAAGTGGATTGCTCGAAGTCTTTCTAAGCCTACAATTTTGTCGAATTCTTCTAAAACTCCGTCTAAATTGTCCCTTACGTCGTATCCAGCCTCCCAAAGATGGCAAGTGTCTAAACAAACTCCGATTTTATCCTTTAGATCAACACCTTCAATAATGGCTGAAAGCTCTTCAAATTTGTTTCCAATTTCCGTTCCCTTACCGCTCATTCCTTCCAATAGGACGATTGTAGTTTGATCTTCAGTCATTATTGTGTTTAAAAGTTCGATTATGTGCTCAATTCCCTTTTCCACTCCTAGACCTGTGTGAGAACCTGGATGGAAGTTGTAATAATTTCCTGGGATAAATTCCATTCTTTCTAAATCGTCTTTCATTGTAATTTTTGCAAACTCCCTAACCTCTGGTTTTGCAGAAGCTGGATTTAGAGTATAGGGGGCATGGGCAACTAATTTTCCAAAGTTATTTTCTTTTAAAATTTCTCTCAATCTCATAGCGTCTTCTGGGTCAATTTCTTTCGCCCTAGAACCCCTTGGATTTCTAGTAAAAAACTGAAATGTATTTGCTCCAATTTCCAACGCCGTCTTTCCCATCTTTTCAAAACCACCTGCTGTGGAGAGGTGACATCCTATCGTAAACATAAATTCCTCCTAATTTTATTTAACCTATTAAATTATACCATATAACTTAATAACCATTTTCAATTCCTTCTAATCTTCAATAAAAAAACCCGCGCCACAATCTGTAATCCAGACCATGGCACAGGCAAATTTTAAAATTTAATTGTTAAAAATGGCATATGCCGATGCAAAGAAGTTTTTATATCTAATTTGAAGTCTTTTTAAAAAACTAGATTCTACTATATCTTCTTTGACGACTAAATCGCTTTTGTGGACTTCTTCTCCGTTTACATAATAATTTATGCTCCCCCCAGATGTTCCGGATTTTAAGGGTTTGTCGATTCCCATTAGATTTGTCGTATAAGTAACCACGTCAGATTTCTTTTTTAGTATTTCTATCTGTTCATTGGGATAGACATTTATTTCGCTGGGATCTAGTTGTTCATTGGATATGGTTTCTATGGGAATTTGGGTCTCTCCTAAAATTTTATATTCGTAATTTCCAATTGCAGATTCCATCAACTTCTTAATGGCAACATATCTTTCCGCATCGGAGTTAGAGCCCATTGTAATTCCTATAAGCCTAATGTCTCCATTGGAAACCCCGTCTCCTCGAACTAACCCAGTTGCAACCATACATCTTCCAGCTTTTCCTGTGTATCCAGTTTTTAAACCGTCTATTTCAGAAATCTCTCCTAAAATTGGATTGGTATTTTTCTCGTCAAATTCTCTATTTTCGTCGACTAATGAAGATTTTCTCGTTATTTCCAAAATTTCCGGATAGTCTATTAAAAATTGACGGCTCAATTTAAACAAATCCCTTGTGGAAATCATATTTTGTTGATTAATTACATAATTTGGAAGTCCGCTGGAATTTACAAAGACATAAGAAGTGATCCCCAAAGATTCTGCCTTTGCTTTCATCATATTTACAAAGGAAGCTTCCGTTCCTGCAATGTGTCTTGCAAGGGCATTTACGGCGTCATTTCCAGAGACTATCATAGCAGCTTCAATAAGCTGTCTTACAGTAACTTGGTCTCCTTCTTTGAGTTCAAAAGAAGATCCCCCAATTAATTGGGTTTCTCTATCCACAGTTATTATATCGTCGTAGGAAATATTTCCCTTTTTTATTTCGTCTAGGGCGACATAGACAGTAAGTATCTTAGTTGTAGAAGCTATCGCCACTAATTCGTCAATGTTATCTGCTTCTAAAATCGTTCCAGATTTAAAATCCCCCACTAAATAAGTAGTGGTCAAAGCGTCTACAGATTTGTTGATATGTTTTTTTACTTGTCTTTCCCATTCAGCCTTTCTTTCTGCTTCTTTTAAGGCTTCTTGTTCTTCAATTGTAAGAGTTGTCTCCTCTGTCACCATTTCTGTAATTCCATTTATAGGCTTTTCTACTTTTTCAGCAGCAAAGACCCCCATAGGAGATTGAATTATAAAAATTAGGGCTAGAATAATTATTAATTTCTTTTTCATAACTTCACCAAATTTAGTTTACCACATATTAAAAAATTATTTATGATTATTTTTTGAAAATATCCATAACTGCGGCAGAAAATATTTTCACAGTCTTACTCAAAACACCTTCGTCATAATCAAACTTTCTGTTGTGGGCAGGGGCATAAGTCTTTGTCAAAACTCGCATAAATGTTCCTTCTCCCCCATTTTCTTGAACTCTGGAAAGCATATAAGAGACGTCTTCTGAACCTCCAAGGCTTCTATAGTCTTCTTTGGAAACTTTAAATCCCAATTCCTCAGAGACTTTTCTTATTCTGTCAATCATAGATTGATCACTAACCATGGAGCTTGCCTCTCCCATTAACTTATATTCCCACTCCAAATTATGCATTTTGGCAGCATTTTCAATTATTCTAAAGGCGTATTCTCTCACGTAATCGTTTATTTTTGTGGTTTCTCCCCTAGTTTCAATCTTAAGTGTGGCAATATCTGGAATTACATTTCTTCCAGTTCCCGCTTGAGAATATCCCACATTTATCCTAGTTGCCCCTTCAGAATGTCTGGGAATGGAATAAAGATTTAAAATTGCCGTAGCCATTCCCATTGCAGCATTATTTCCCAATTGAGGAGAACCTCCTGCGTGGGAAGATTTTCCTTTAAAAGTAATGTCCAGTTTCGTCGTCGCTAAAGCCTCGTCTGAACCTGGAACCAAGTCGTAATCTCCACTTTGGCTAGTAATGTGAGAGCTAATGAAATACTTCACATCGTCAAGGTGTCCCTTTTCTACGATGGATTTTGCTCCCCTGACCCCTTCTTCTGCCGGTTGGAATATCAACTTGACTGTCCCCTTAATTTTGTCTTTAAATTCCATCAAGGTTTCCGCCACTCCCAGTCCAATGCTAGCGTGACCGTCGTGTCCGCAAGCGTGGGAGACATTTTCGTTTATGGAAGAAAATCCACATTTAAAGGGAATATGCTCATCGCTTTGGTCTTCTTGAACGCCCAAGGCGTCAATGTCAAATCGCATTCCAATTACAGGACCCCTTCCATTTTTCAAAACTCCCATTACTCCAGTCTTTCCACCTTTCATTTTCGGTAGAAATTTGGAATTGGGAAATTCTTTTATGGCCTTTTCATAGAAAAATTCCATCTCTTCTTCTTCTGGAAGTCCCATTCTAGTTTCTAAGCCCAACAATTCTTCCCCAATTATCACTTGATAACCCAGTTCTTCCAATCTATTTGCAATTATTTCAGAGGTTCTATACTCATTCCATCCGCTTTCAGCATTTTTGTGAAAGTCTCTTCTGTAATTTATAAGTTTTTCATTTATCCCGTCTACGTAATTTTTTATCTCTGAATGCATAAATCCTCCTATTAAATCTTTAGTACCAACCTCTCAGCTTCATGGCATCTGCCACTCTTTTTACAGCATACAAATATGCCGCCTTTCTCATGGAAACCTCTTTTTCTTCTTTCATTTTCCAGACATTTTCAATTGCCTGAACCATTATTTCTTCTTCCCTTTGGGAAACTTCTTCGTAAGACCAATAGTATCCGTATTTGTTTTGAACCCATTCGAAATAGGAGACGATTACGCCACCTGAATTACATAAAATGTCTGGGGCAGCGATGATTCCCTTTCTTTCCAAAACTTTATCTGCATCTTTAGTTGTGGGTCCATTTGCTCCTTCCACAATTAACGGGGCATTTATCATTTCAGCAACTTCTGGCGTGATTGTATCTTCCATTACTGCAGGGACTAAAACGTCCACATCTAATTTCCAAAAATCTTCTATGGAAATTTCCTTTACCCCTTCTAGGCCTCTAAGGGTGTTTTTGCTCTCTTTTTCTGCTAAAGCTTCATCGTAATCAAACCCATCTTCTTTGTACAAAGCATAAGCCCCAACATCCTTATCCCAGTCTGAAATTGCCACGACTTTTGCCCCAAGCTTTTGCAAATGTTTTGTAGAAGTTTTACCCACGTTTCCAAATCCTTGTATGGAAACTCGAGCCCCTTCAATGAATTTTCCCAAGTTTTTAAGCATTTCCCTCGTAGCTATGGAAATTCCAATTCCAGTGGACTCTTCCCCGCCAACGGTTCCGTGGAGACCAACGGGTTTTCTGGTGTAAACTCCCACGGTTTGATCTCCCTTTAGTTTTGCATATTCGTCCATCATCCAAGTCATGGTTTGTATATTGGTGTTCATATCTGGACCTGCCAAATCTAGATTTTCTCCCGTCATTGGAAAAACTCTTCTCACATACTCTCTGGCAAGTCTATCCAACTCCCCTTGGGAAAAGTCCGAAGTATCTGCGATTATTCCAGCTTTTCCACCCCCTAGAGGAAGCCCCACTAGGGAACATTTAAAAGTCATCCACACAGACAAGGCTTTAACCTCGTCTAGATAAACTTTTTCACTATATCTAACTCCACCAATTGACGGACCAAGAGCCGTATTGTGTTGGGATCTGTAACCAGTGAAAACTCTAGTGAACCCATCGTCCATTTTTATAGGAATGGATACTTCCATTACCCTTTCTGGTTTTTTAAGTATTTCATAAACAGCAGGATCTAAGTTCAAATCCTCGCAAGCGATTCTAACGTTTTCCAAAGCCGTATCTAAGGCATTTAATTTATTTTCAGACATATGATTTCCTCCTAAATAGCTTAATAATAATTATATTACATAAGAGTATTTTAATAAATTGTTTTTTGATAACTTAATTCCATATAATAGTAACACAGGTTACATACTTTTTTATTGAATAATAAGATAATTGTTCATAATCAATACCATTCACTTGATTTTAGACGAGGAGGAATTTATGTTAAGACAAATTATTGAAATAGATGAAGATTTATGTATAGGATGCGAACTTTGCGTCAGCGCTTGCAATGAAGGTGCAATTGGAATAATAGACGGCAAGGCTAAACTCTTAAGGGACGATTACTGTGACGGATTGGGAAACTGTCTACCCAATTGCCCAACAGGAGCTATAAGCTTTATAGAAAAGGAAACACTTCCCTTCGACAAAGAAGCAGTGCTGGAAAATATGAAAAAGACTTTGGATATTAAAGAAGTAAAAGGATGTCCTGGTTCTGCTTCTAGGTCTCTAAAAAGAAATCCAAAATCACAGATAGAAGACAATCACAATTGCCAATGCAAAGGTTCTGAGGATAAGGTAATGGATAGGGAAGGCTTTTCTAAAGATAATGCTGTTGTAGAATCGGAATTAACCCAGTGGCCTGTTCAAGTAAAATTAATGCCTATAAAGTCTAAATTTTATGAAAATGCAAATCTTTTAATTGCAGCGGATTGCTCTGCCTATGCCTACGGAAATTTCCACAGAGATTTTATTAAAAACAAAGTTGCGATAATAGGTTGTCCCAAACTAGATGATATAGACTATACTGAAAAGCTAACTGAAATCATCAAAAATAACGATATTAAAAGTGTGACCATCGTTAGAATGGAAGTTCCGTGCTGCGGCGGTTTAGAAAGAGCAGGCAAGATGGCTCTACAAGCTAGCGGAAAATTCATTCCCTGGAACATAGTAACCATCTCCACAGATGGCAGAATAATAGAATAGATTGTTAAATTAAAAAACCTTTTAAATTTAAGCTGACCTCCAAAAGTTGAATCTAAAAAACAACTTACAGGAGGTCAGTTTTTTATGATGTTTTGACTTTTTTAATAAGTTTGTCAACGCTCTCAAACTTTTTATGTTAAAAGTGATAAATTCTAAATATTTATTATAGTTTACAAATCATTATATAATCTTCTTCGTTTTCTTTAAATATGTCAAAACCAGCCTTTTGATACATACTAAAGGCATAATTTGATTTTTGTACTGACAAAGAAACTTGGCTATAACCCTTGTCCTTTAAGCTAATTAGCATTTTCTTTAATAAGTCCGTGCCAATACCAAATCCCCTGTATTCTTTAAGAACAGACATGGAAAAGGAGGGCGTCAGATTGTCAACGTGGCCATAATCTTTCATAATTCGAGTCCATATTGCTCCAACGATTTTTTCATCTGCCAATGCCACCAAACCGTAGTCGTCTTTATTTTCTCCAAACTTAGAAATATATAAATCAATATTGGGATCTTTCAAGATACTTCTCGGTGGTGGATCGTTGCCTTCGGGGACAAAATCCCTAGGTAAAGGAATTCTTCTAAAACTGGGTATTCTTCATTTTTAATTTCTCTAATAATATAATTCAATCTATCTCTCCCTTTTTGGAAACTTTTATTTTTATACCAAATACTTTTCTATTTCCATCGCCAAAATTATTGCCGATTTCGAATTAAAGTGGGCTCCATCAACGGTGGTAGTCAGTCCTCTAATCTTTGCGAAAGTGTCTTTACTAGAGGGGAGTAAGGTCATAATTGTGCCGTCTATAACTCTCATTAAAAATCCGTATTTCCAAGTATATGTCTTTTGGTCCTTTTCGATTCTTTCCTTTTGCAATTTTTAAATATCTATAAAGGGATAGTTGTGTTTTTTTGCCAATTCTTTAATTATTCTATTTTTATTTATTAAATCCCTTTCAGGAAAATTTTTTAGATTAATAAAGGGCATGCCAAAGACAATTACTTTTTATTTCTACTGGACAGCTTATTTAAAAGTTTGTAATACTCTTTGTAAAAAGTCTCCTCGTCTTTGATACAATTTTTCATTTTGCATCTTACACTCATGAATACGAACCAAAACACAGAAACGGTTCTCAAATACGGCAACAAGATGTCATTTGTTCCAAGGCCTAAAATATACGTTTCCGAGTCGTCATCGGGATTGTTTATTACTTCTTTTAGCCTTTCTTGGCCACCCCTTATGGTCTCTCCGTTTTTTCCTTTATTTACAGTTAGGAATTTTTTATCCAAAAAAGGAATATAGGAGTATCCCACATTTCCATAGGTCAAACTGTCTCCAAAGCAAGCAA
>JAEZYW010000133.1 GCA_023418835.1 Bacillota bacterium
CCCCATAACCCACAGGGGAATTGCAACTTCTTTTCACGTAATAACAGGTCACACAAAGGACGACGATGAGCTGGATTATAAAACCTTGGCAAAATTAGATGGAACTTTGGTATTTTTAATGGGACTAAAAAATCTAGGAAAAATTTCTAATGGTCTAATGGAAAGTGGTAAAGATTCCAAAACACCCGTTGCAGTAATAAACTGGGCGTCCACTTCTAGACAAAAAACTTTAGTTGGGAATTTGGAAAATATTTATGAAAAAGCCTTAGAAGCAAAACTAAAAAGTCCGTGTTTAATAGTGGTTGGAGAAGTTGTAGACAAGAGGGAAAATTTAAATTTTTTTGAAGAATTGCCACTTTTTGGAGAAAATATTGTCCTAACTAGAGAGGGAAAAAATGTTTTAACTTCTAGGGAAAAGTTTAAAAAACTGGGGGCAAATGTAATTACTCTGCCAATGATCGAAACAGTTAGAATTCAATCTGAAAATGAAAGGGAGATTTTTCAAAAGATAAACTCCTTTGATTATATATTTTTTACTAGCGTAAACGGTGTAAATTACTTTTTTGAAGCCTTCTTTGAAAATCACGACATTAGAGATTTAAAGGAAATTAAGTTTTGCGCCCTTGGAGTAAAGACAAAGGAAGCCCTAAATGCTAGGGGCCTAAAAGTGGATATTATGCCAGAGAAGTTTTCTGGAGAAGACGGCATTGAAGCCATGGAAAAAGTTTTAAAACCTCAAGACAAGGTCTTACTTCCCAGAGCGAAAAAGGGAAGGACAAAAATTGTTGAAGAGTTGAGAGAGCTTGCAGATGTGGAAGAACTCCACATTTACGACACAATATCTACTCAACAAGAAATCGAAAAAGTTTTGGAAGATTACGACGACTATTCCCTAGTATTTACAAGCGCTTCCACTTTTAACAACTTTTATGAAAATCTCAAAGAAAGAGATGAGATCTTTTCAAAGGCAAAAATAATATCCATCGGACCAATAACCACAGCTGCAATTGAAAAGCGAGGTTTTAAGGTGGATTTGGAAGCAAAAGAGTACACAATAGAGGGAATTATTGAAGGAATTTTGGAGGAGAAAAATGTTTAATAGGACGAGAAGACTTAGGAGAAATTTGGCAGTTAGGGATTTGGTTTCTGAGACTAGCCTTTCAGTTAAAGATTTTATTTATCCCCTATTTATTATGGAGGGGGAAAATATTAGAGAGGAAATATCTTCAATGCCTGGAGTTTTCCGCTATTCAATAGACAGGGTTTCAGAAGAGATTGAAGAACTTTTGGAACTGGGAATCCACAGCATTTTGCTATTTGGAATTCCAGAACATAAAGACGAATTGGGAAGTGAAGGATTTTCTGAGGAAGGAATAATTCAAAAGGCAATTAGAAAAATAAAAAAAGATTACCCAGAAATGTATATCGTCACTGACGTTTGTATGTGCGAGTACACTAGCCATGGACACTGTGGAATTTTAGACGAAGAGGGTTATGTAAAAAACGACGAAACTTTAAACTATCTAGGAAAAATTGCCCTATCCCACGCAAAAGCGGGAGCCGATATGATTGCCCCATCGGATATGATGGACGGAAGAATTGAAAAAATTAGAAATGTTTTAGACGAAAATGGTTTTGAAAATACTCCAATAATGGCTTACAGCGCAAAATATTCCTCCAATTTTTACGGACCCTTTAGAGATGCCGCCGATTCAGCCCCAGCCTTTGGAGATCGAAAGACTTATCAAATGGACTATCGAAATTCAGACGAGGCCTTAAGGGAAATGGAAATGGATATTGAAGAAGGAGCAGACATTATTATGGTAAAGCCTGCCCTATCTTATCTAGATATAATCAGAAGGGCAAAGGACAATTTTGTTGTGCCAATCGCCGCATATAACGTGAGCGGAGAATATTCCATGTTATTAAACGCCGTGGAAAAAGGACTATTGGACGAAAACGTAATTATGGAAAGTATGCTGTCTATAAAAAGGGCGGGAGCTAAAATAATAATCAGTTACTTTGCCAAGGACATTGCCAAGAAATTGAGGGGAATAAAATGAAATTTGAAAAATCTAAAAAAATTTACGAAGAGGGAATAAAATACATTCCAGGAGGCGTTAATAGCCCAGTAAGAGCTTTTAAATCTGTGGAGACCACACCTGTTATGATAAAATCTGCCAAGGGGACAAAGCTCATAGACGAAGACGACAACGAATATATCGATTTTATTGGGTCTTGGGGACCTGCAGTTTTTGGTCACTCCAATGAAAAACTCCTTTCGGGAATCGAAGAACACTTAAACAACGGACTGACCTATGGATTGCCCACTGGAATAGAAGTGGAGATGGCAAAGTTGATGGTAGAAGCCTATCCAGCAATTGATATGGTTAGAATGGTAAACTCTGGAACAGAAGCGACAATGAGCGCAATAAGAGTTGCCAGAGGATATACAAACAGAAAGAAAATTGTAAAATTCGAAGGATGTTACCACGGTCACAGCGACTCTCTTTTGGTAAAGTCCGGATCGGGAACGATTACTTACGGAGTTCCCACATCCCTAGGTGTGCCAGAAGAAATTGTGGAAAACACCATTGTGGCTAGATTTAACGATATTGGAGAAATTGAAAAAATATTTCAAGAACAAGTAGAAGAAATTGCCTGCATAATTGTAGAACCAGTGGCGGGAAATATGGGACTAGTCCCTGGAGATAAGGAATTTTTAGAAGCCTTGAGGAAACTTTCAACAGAATTTGGAGCAGTTTTAATTTTTGACGAAGTAATAACGGGATTTAGAATCGCCTACGGTGGTGCAGCAGAAATTTACGGAATTGAACCAGATATGGCTTGTTTTGGATAGATTTTCGGCGGAGGATTCCCAGTGGGAGCATACGGCGGTAAGAAAGAGATAATGGAAATGGTATCTCCTTTAGGAGGAGTTTATCAGGCTGGAACTTTGTCAGGAAACCCAATTGCAATGCACTTAGGGGCAAAGAGTTTGAATATGCTAAAAGAAAATCCCCAAATTTATGACGAGCTGGAAGAAAAGGCGATTTATATTGAAGAAGGATTTAAAAGAAATATTGAAAAAACTGGAGCAAAAGCTAAAATTGTTCGCTTTAAAGGCATGCTAACCCTGTTCTTTGGCGAAGGAGAATTTAAAAATTACGACGACGTAATGAAATGTGACACAAATATGTATGGAAAATACTTTAAAAAGATGTTGGAAAGGGGAATAATGCTTCCTCCTGCCCAATTTGAATGCATATTTTTATCAGCAGCCCACAGTGAAGAAGACTTGGAAAAATTAGTAAAAGCCAATTTAGAAGCACTTACGGAAATAAATAATTAATAAATAGATTTGACAAAAAGGTTGAAGATAATATCTTTTCGAGACCAAATCCTTACCTGCCGTCGAGAGTAGTCGAAAAAAGATTTATCGAGACCTTTTTCTTTATTCTGAAACAAATAATATTTCGGTACGCATGGGAATGCGTCCCCTACATATATTGAAATGGATTATCGAGGTATGCGTGGGAATGCATCCCATACAAAATTCGGTACGCATGGAAATGCGTTCCCTACATATAATTAAATTATCTTATTGCAAATACACTATATATGCCTTATAATTTAAATTACGAACACAATATATAGTATTTCTCGGTGTTGCTATGCAACTATAAAGGAAACAGGTTAAAGGCCTGTGCGGATTTCGCCGCCGTAATGCTTATCAAAACTTACAAGACCACTAGTTTAAAAACTGGGAAGGGTAAGTGGGGAGCAAAGCCGGAAGACTTGCCGAAGAAATGCCCGTGTCACGAAGATATTGACATAGCGGGTTTAACAGTTATGCTGTCAAACTCCAAGT
>JAEZYW010000166.1 GCA_023418835.1 Bacillota bacterium
GCTAATGACCTAGTAAAAGTTGCAATTGCACCTTTAGTTGCAGAATAATCCAATAGACCACCGCTTCCTTCATAAGCAGTAACAGATCCTGTATTTATTATACTTGAATTCTCCTTTAAATGTGGTAAAGCAGCTTGGACCATATAAAACATGCTGAAAATATTTGTCTTAAAAGTTCTTTCTAGTTGTTCTGTTGAAATCTTTTCTATATCTCCAACTGGGTGTTGCTCTCCTGCATTGTTTACAAGTATGTGTATTTCTCCAAACTTTTCTATAGTCTTATCAACTACCTCGCTGCAAAATTCAGGATCTCCAACGTCACCTGAGATTGTTATTACTTCAGATCCTAAACTTTCAATTAAGCTTTTAGTTTTCTCAGCATCTTCTACTTCTTCTTTATATACAATTGAAAGTTTTGCACCTTCCTTTGCATATGCTATGGCTACAGCTCTACCGATTCCACTATCGCCACCAGTAATTATTGCTACTTTATCTTTTAATCTGTTTGCACCTAAAAAATCGTCATCATAAACAGGTTTAGTTTCCATTTCATTTTCTTTTCCAGGTCTAGATTCTAATTTTTCATCTGTAATTTCTTCTTTCTTTTCTTCAAGTTTATCTATCATTTTCTCTTCATCATAGTTTTTATTTTTCATATCGACCTCCTAGTTAATATAAAGATACCCTTTCGCTAATTATTTCAACCCATAATAATATTTTATTATCACTTAAATTAGAATTCTTCAAAAATCATATAATTCATGTTATAATATATTGTGTAATATAAAAAAAGAAAGGATGATGTAGACTTTAAGGCAAAAAGTCTTAAAATTGTATTATGAATAAAAATGATATTATAAAAAAGAGTTCTGGTCTAAAAGGACTTGACTTCTTCATGTTAGGATTCGGATCGATGATTGGAGTTGGGTGGACTGTATCTTTAAATAATTGGTTTCAAACTTCAGGTGGAGTATTGGGAACCGTTTTAGCTTTTTTACTAGGAACCCTTATGGTAATTCCTATTGGTCTTTGTTACGGAGAGTTAACTAGCGCTATGCCTGTATCAGGAGGTGCTATGGCTTTTGCTTATAGAGCAGAAGGTTCCAGTTTCTCCTTCCTAGGTGGTTGGTTAACTTCACTTGCATATATAGTTTTACTTCCGTGGGAAATGATTTATATAAACCAAATACTCGGTATGCTTTTCCCCTTCTTAAATTCAGGCACTCCATTATATATAGTTTTTGGATTTCCTGTTTATCTTGGTTCCTTATTAGTAGGAATATTGTTAACACTTACTATGGTCGTTTTAAATTTAAAAGGAGCAGAAATTTCTGGAAAACTCCAAACAAATTTGACCTCCACTATTTTAGTTGCAGCAGTGGTAATAATTATTGCCGCTTTGCTAAAGTCAGATATAAATAATTTCACACCCATTTACAAGACAATGGAAAGTGAAAGTCACACCAACTTCTTTTCTGGATTTATCAGTATGCTCGTTATAGTGCCGTTTTTTATGGCTGGATTTGATGCAATACCCCAAGCCGTTGAAGACGCAGACGAAAATTTAAACCCTAAGAAAATATCTAGGATAATTATTTTCACAATATTGGCTGCAGGTTTATTTTATATTCTAATAATCTTTGCTTCTGCCTCTGCTTACCCTTGGTCAGAATTTGCAAATTTAGAATCCCCTGCCCTTGCTTTTATGCTTAGAGACATCTATAGCTCTAGAGTTGGAGTTCTCTTATACTATATAACCATGTTTGGAAGTTTAGCAGGACTACTTTCAACTTACAATGGAATGTTCATTGCTTCCACTAGATTATTATATAGTATGGGTAGATCTAAACTATTGCCTGAATTTTTCAGTAAAAAATCTAAAACCGATACCCCAATGTTTGCAATTTTATTTTGCGGATTGGCAACTTTAATTGGTCCGTTTTTTGGAACTTCGGTAATAGGTCCACTTACTAATGTAGGTTCTCTTTCCTTCGTAATGGGATGGTTTATTACCAGTTATTCAACCTGGAAACTTCGTAGATTTGAAGGAGATTTAAAAAGGCCTATAAAAGCAGGTAAAGATATGAAAATAATATTATTATCCCTTGGAATTTCTGGATTGTTGATTTTACTATCAGTGATTCCCGGATCTCCTGGATTTATGTCTTATGAAAGTTTAATTATTTTTGGAGTTTGGTTATTATTGGGAGCTATATTCTATTCAATATCTGAAAAAACTGGTGAAACAGTTACAGAAATTGAAAGATTTGAGCTCATGTTTGACAGCATAGGTGATTAATATTTATAAAATCCTTCCAAGTTTGGGTCACTCTATAATTCTTGGAAGGATTTTTTTATTGAAAAAATAGAAATTGCAAATATTTTAGTCTCAAAATTTTATCTTTAAAGTTTAAAAAAGATATTCGAGACCTTTATTCTTCATTATGATATATTATATATATCAATTCTTTTTACTTAATTTTCAAAAATTTTAATTAATATTTTCCAATATCATTTATAAAAGAGGTGTTACATGAAAAAGAAAAAAATAACTTTAATATCCGCTGGAAACGGTTCAATTACAGCTGCCGCTGATTTAAAATTACAAGGCTATGAAGTAATAGTATATAATCTAGAAGAAAAAAAGAATAAGTTGGAATTTTTAAAAGAAGAACTTACACTTATAGAAAATGGTAAGGAAACTAAAGTTAAAATTCCATATACCACAGATCCCATTGAGGCAACAAAAGACGCATACATGATAATGTATCCCCTTCCCGGTTATGCCATTGGTGATTACGCCAAAGTTTTAGCCCCTCACACAGCCGATGATACAATAGTATTTTTTAACGCTGCAGCGGCTTTTGGACCACTTATCTATGAAAAAGTCACAGGAATTCGACCTAAATACTCAATTGAAGCCCACACTTTGACTTATGCTACTAGGGTAGATAAAAATAAAAACGAAATCAATTTACATTTGCGAGTTAAAGAAGTGTTTGCAGCTTCTCCAAATTGTGAATTGACAGATGAATTAGTTAAAAAACTTCAAGAATTCTACCCCTCTATTAAAGCAGCTGACGATTTGATTCACGTCTTTATGTTAAATGCAAACCCTGAAACCCATACTGCTGGTTGCCTTTTAAATGCAGGTAGAATAGATTACTCCAAAGGGGAATTTTATCTTTACAAAGAAGGCATTACAAAGAGCACACTTAAAGTTATGAGAAAAGTTGCAAAAGAAAGAAGGGAAATTGCAAAAGCTTTTGGATATGAACTTAAAGGTGAAATTGAAAGCCGTTTAGACAATGGATATTTCGCACCTATCAATAAGGAATTCGAAAACGAAAACGATAGATTACAATATCATTTTAACTATTCCCCCATATTTAGAGACATAAAAGGTCCTTCATCAGTTGGAAGCAGATATTTCATAGAAGATATCGCTATGGGCCTTACTAATTGGGAAAAACTAGGAGAATCTAGAAATGTTCCAACTCCAACTATAACCTCATTAATACAACTTGGAGAAATTATTGAGGAAAGAGACTATAGAAAATTAGGCCAAGAACTTATTCCTTGGGAATTAGTTCGAAAATGTAGGACAGATTTGTAATTTCTATTAAATTATGCCTTAGATTTAAATTCTAAAGGTATAATTTTTTTATTTAACATCATTTTCTTCATCCCAATTTTCGCGATACTCTTCTAAAAATTCAGCCAATTTTTCTAAATTGTCTTTATAAATTATCCAGTCTTCATATTTTAGCTGATAGACATATACTTCAGAATCCCCCATATCAGAAGCATTTTCACTGTTAAGAGTCACGTTGTAATAACTAGCCTTTATGTTATTCGACATCAATAATCTGTCGATTTCAACTAGAAGCTCAGCTAAAGCTCTATAACTAACTTCTTTGGAATGTTTATTAAGGACTAATTCTAAATCCAATGGTGGATTCTTTATATCAATTTTCTGATTTAAGGTCAGCTTATTTTCATAAGATTCCTCATAGTGTAATCCCATATATGCAAAGTCTCTATCATCTTTGCTTAATAATTCCCTTAGTATGGAATCAGTTTTTTCTTGTATATCAGAATTTAATCTGATATAGG
>JAEZYW010000216.1 GCA_023418835.1 Bacillota bacterium
CCTAGTTTTGGCTTATCAAATCTATAAGCAAATAAGATATAATTACGGCTTTCCATTTATTTATGGTCCCTTGTTGATAGTCTTGCCCCTTATTTATATTTTATTTGACTTTACACAATCCCTTTTCCTTTGTAGAAAATCCAATAAAGTTTTCAAATAAAGATCCTAGAAAAATTCACACTTATTTAGACATAAACTATTCCATATACTTTACCTTTTGTTTCTGCTAAAATTACTGTAAGCGAGGTGGGTTATGGATTTTTTATTACCTAAATACAACGAGCCCAATTGGGCAGACGAAAAATTAATGAATTCAAATGACGTACATTTATCTCCTGCTAAAGCCGATGGAATTTTGCCTGACGGCTTTTATTTGACTAGCGTTTATCCTGAATATGTAAAGCTAAAGGGAAAGTGGAATTTGGTAGCAGAAAATATTCCCTTTACCTTATTGGTCGTAAAAGAAGAAGAGATAATTCCAACAGAGTCTGAAAACTTAAAAAAAGGGGACTTGGTAGTTTGTACAAATATCACAGACGGTTCCCAAGGACTTTTTGTAAACGAAAATCCCTTTGACGGATTGGAATACAATTTCGATCTTCTTTCCTATGACGTTTCCGGATCGGAAAAATATGACAAAATGGTTGGAATTTTAGAACAGGAAAGAAACAACGACAATGGTTATATAGTCTGGGTCTTAGGCCCTGCAGTCGTCTTTGATTACGACACTCGTGTGGCTTTGACAAAGCTAATTGAAGGGGGATATGTTGATTGTATTATGGCAGGAAATGCCATGGCGACCCACGATTTGGAAGGGGGACATGTGGAAACTGCCCTTGGGCAAAATATTTACACCCAAGAATCCATGCCAAATGGACACTACAACCACCTAGACACGATAAACGAAGCCAGAAGACTTGGGAGCATCGAGGCATTTATAGAATCTGGGGAAGTAAAAGACGGATTGATGAAAAAAATTGTGGAAAACAAAATTACCTACATTTTAGCCGGATCCATTCGAGACGATGGACCATTGCCCCCAGTTTATGGGGATGTGGTGGATAGCATCTTGGCCATGGAAGAGGAACTGAAAAAAGCCACATTGGTAATTACTTTGGCAACCCAGCTCCACTCTGTGGCGGCGGCTTCCATGACTCCTTGTTATAAAGTTGAAAATGGAAAAATCAGACCTGTCTACGTTTATTCCATAGACGTTTCTGAATATTCAACCACAAGCGTTATGAGGGTTAGAGACAACTACGGTGTGGAATCCTTTTTGACAAACGTCCAAGACTTTTCTTATATAATGAAACAAAAATTGATTAAATAGGGGGCAAAAATGTTTAAACCAAAAAATTTTACAGAACCAAATTTTAATACTGAAAAATTTATAAATGCTCCCAATGTGAAATATGAAGTTGTGGAAATAGAAGGAGTGGCTCCCAATAACTACCACGCCATGAGCATTTATCCCGAATATTTTAAAGTTGACGGAAAATGGTTGGGAGTTTCTGAAAGCAGAATGGACACAGTTCCCGTCATTCGAGACGGATTTATCGAAGTTTTAGAATTTAGAAATTAAAAAATTGGAGACAAGGTAATCGTCGGAAGGACAGAAGACGGAAGCGAAGGAATTTATCTTTACACAGAAGGCTTCAACACAGAAGATTCTTCCTTTGAGATGTTTCTATTTAGAAGTGGAAGAACTCGTGAAACTGCTTTTTCAAAGGACTACGACGAGTTATCCCAAATTATGAAATACGAAAGGGCAAACAAAGGCCACATCCTTTGGGTTTTAGGATCCAGCATTTCCATGAACCTTCGCACGAGATTTAACTTTTCTCAAATTATACAATCTGGATATGTCAATGCGGTAATTACTGGAAATACAATGGCAACAGTGGATTTAATGAAAGGATTAAAATCCGACAATCCCTTTATTCAAAGCAGGGCAAGCGATTCTAGATCCGAAACTCTCCAAGACTATATCACGATTTCCAAGGTTCGAGAAATGGGGAGCATAGAAAACGCCGTCAAAGGTGGGATTGTGGAAGACGGAATTATGAAAACATTAGTGGATTACAATATCCCCTTTGTAATTGCAGGCTCAATTAGAGACAGATACAAACTTCCAGAAACTTACAACAACGTTTACGAAGCCCAAGACGCAATGAGATTTCACACGAGAAAGGCGACAATGCTCATTTGTCTATCATCTGTGCTTTTTACAATTGCATCGGGAAACATGACCCCCTCTTATAATATATTCAACGAAGTGACAAAACCAATTCACATTTACTCTGTGGATTTGCAGGAATTTTCTGTAAATAAGCTAACGGATAGGGGAACTTTGGAAGTAAAAACTCTAGTTACAAATGTTCACGACTTTTTGTATCAGATGATGGGAGAATTAAAATAATTAGTAAAGTTTGGGGGAGGTTTCGACCTTCCCCATTTTTATTATTTTATTATATTGATTTTAAATGTTAAAATGAAAAAAAGGTAGGTGATTTGGTGATTGCAATTTTATTTTCCCTTAATTACGATGAGAGAAAATTTGTAGAAAAACTCTACAAAGAATTAAATCTGAAAATGTATAAAACAGCTTTTAATATTTTTAAAAATAAAACTGACGCAGAAGAGGCAACTGCCCAAGCTTTTGTTAAAATTATGGAAAATATTCAAACAATTATGAAACTTTCCAGTCCCCAAATCCACCCTTACTGCGTTACTATAGTGAAAAACGAAAGCGTAAACATAATTAGAAAAAGAAAAAATCTAGTTAAAACAGAAGACATAGACGCTTTTTCCGAATTTGCAGATGCCACTTCCATAGAATTGGAATTTATTTTAAACTCCGATTTGGAACTACTTATAAAAGCAATAGACAAACTAAGGGAAGAAGACAGGGAGCTTATCGTTTTGTACTACGTTAAAAATCTTGGATATAAACAGATTGGGGAGATCTTAGGAATCACAGAAGAAGCCGCTAAAAAAAGGGGACAAAGAATTATTCAAAAGCTCCGAAAACATTATGGGGAGACTAACTATTAAAAGTCAAGAGGTAAAATGAAAAAATATAAGAATTGATATTGGTAAAAACTGAATAAAAACAAACATGAAAAATAGACCTTAATATTTAGGCATTTTACTAAGGTGTTACGTTTTTGCTCTTAATATTTTAATTTTTTCAAAAGAACCTGGAATGGTCAAGGCTACGCCCGAGCAGAGCTCGCCATTTACAGAACCTTTCTCAAAGATTAATTTGTAATTAAGCAAAAACTAAATTTGAATTTGATAAGGTTCATTTTTAGAAAGAACAGCATATATGGTGTGACAAAGCTTTCTTGCTACTGCATTTGTAGCAACTAAATGATGTTTCCCTTCACTAATTTTTTTCTGATAATAAGCAGAAAAAACAGGGTCGCAAAATTCAGCTCTTAAAGCTGATTGAAAAAGAGCAATCCTTAAGTAAGGAGAGCCTCTTTTGCTCATATGGCTACTTGTAGATTGATATTCACCTGACTGAGAAACACTAGCATCAAGTCCTGCATAAGCAACTAATTTTGAAGGATTAGAAAATCTAGTAATATCTCCAATTTCTCCTAGAATACTAGCACCAGTAACAGGTCCTATTCCAGGTATAGTAGTAATTGGAGAATCTATCTTATCAAGTAAATCCTCAATTTCTTTTTCAACTTCAGAAACTTGTTCTTGTATGAAAGAAACTTGTTGAACAAGCATTTTAATCTGAATAGAAAAAGAATCTAGGCAGAAATTTATACCAAAAGAAGAGGAAGCTTTTTTAGAAAGTTCTTTAAGTTTTTTTGTAGCATAGTTTTTCTTTGAAACCCTTTCAAGAAATGCACTTAAATCTTCTGTACTAATTTCTTCAAAATCAGCAGGAGAAGAAAAAGTAGCCAATATCTCCTTAGAAGTTTTACCAAAAATATCGCTAAAAGAAGAAGCATATTCAGGAAAGACTTGATCTAAAAGAGCAATAGTTTTTCTTTTAAGATCACCAATAGAAGAAACGAGATAAGAACGGAATCTAGAAAGATTTCTTAAAGAAAGATAATCTTCATTGGAAAGAGACGTTTCAACAAAGTCACCATAACGAAGAAGATCTGCAATTAAAAGAGAATCAATAATATCTGTTTTTCTCTTTCTAATCTCGATACCTTGTCTCCATCCATCAGTTTGAATAGGGTTAATAACGCGGATTGTAAAATCTTTTTCATAGAGATAAGAATAAAGAGAAAGCCAATAATGACCAGTAGCTTCCATTCCAATTTCCATATGCTCAGAAAAAGGTGAAATTTTGGAAAGTAACCTTTCAGCTCCATCTGTGGAGTTAGAAAAAGAAAAAGCTTTAAAAACAACCTTTTTCTTATCATCAATTAGAGATGCCACATGAGTATTTTTACCAATATCAATACCTAAAAAATACATTTTAAAACCTCAAAAAAATATTTTAGATAAAGACCTCTAAATCTAATAACGTTACTGCCTTATTGGAGATCCGAAGTACCCTAAAAGGGTCAACATCTAACTTATTCGCAAACTGTTAAAAGATTAGAGGACTCACACTCCGTTGCGAGATCAAGTCTCAAGGTGAGAACGAGTACACTCTATCTAATAACATTATTATACAGAAAAACTGAATAATAATTAGTTGAAAAAGGATTATAGGTTACCTTT
>JAEZYW010000045.1 GCA_023418835.1 Bacillota bacterium
TGGAGTTTTTACCAAAAATTATTTTAAATCCTTGGTTATCTTGAATCTCTATGGGAATTATCTCCTTTAAATAAAGGGATCCGTCATATCCCAAGTTGTTAGAGATAAAGGCCAAAGCATTTTCCAATGATAAATACAAATTTCTCTCTTTTGTAGGTTCTTGTTCGGGATTAAAATAAGAAATCAAGCCCTTTTCGCTGATTTTTAAAATCCTAGATCCATCTACATAGATTGTTTGGCTTCCTTCTTCTTTAATTTCTCTCAAATAGTTGACTTCTTTTTCAAAAAAACTAAAGACGATGTTTTCTAAATTTTGCTCATCCAAAGTTGTGAGTATATTTTCAAATCTTACCTTTTCCACCTTGTGTTCAGAAATTTTAGGAATGTAATTGAAATTATTCCCCCCTAAAATATCCTTTCCAAGGACGTAGGAGTTGAAGTTTCCAAGATATATATTGTCGATTTTTTTCTTAACTTCTCTGGATTCCAAATAGTCCAAAGTTAGCAAATTCAGCTCATCTTTTTCCCCAATGACGATAAAGTTTTTACCAAGGGAAATGTAAATAAATTTGATTTCTTCGTAATCGTCTACGACATCCTTTGGTTCCTCAACTCCCAAGGCGTTTAAAAAAGTCAAAGGTGTGATGTCTTTATTAAAAAATAACACGATGGATTCTTGGAGAAGAAAGCTGTTGTAAACTTCTTCGGTAATGGTCTCCCTACTTCTAATGGTCTTTCCCTTTTCTTCAAAAATCGCCTTTAGAATTTCTATACAATCTCCCCAGATGTCTCCATCTCTAGGATTGTCTATGGTCGTGTGTTTTCCACCTTCAAAATTGACCCCAATGTATTCGGGCATAACTGCGTCTGCCATTATCACACTAGAATCAAATATCAAAGAGCCCCTAGGTTCTTCCCTTGAAATAAAAAAGTAGTTTGGTTGAATTCCAAAATTTAATAAAAGTAAGAACACACTAGAGATGCTAAGGACAACTATTCCCAAAGTCTTAAATAATTCTTTCATCCTTTCGCCTCGATTTCCTTAGGAAAATTCAATATCACTTCCGTGCCCACATTTGGCCTAGATTTAATTAAAATTGTACCGTCTAACTTTTCCACCAATTCTTTGGAAATGGAAAGTCCAAGACCAGTTCCCCCGGCTTTTCTACTTCTTCCCTTTTCCACTCTGTAAAATCTCTCGAAAATGTGTTTTTGATCGGCATAGGGAATCCCAATTCCGTCGTCTTTTATTGTAATTGAAAAACTCTCTTTAAAATCCATGACTTCCACTAGGACATGCCCATTATTGTCTGAATACTTGTAAGCATTGGAGAGGATGTTTATAAATATCTTTTCCAAAGAGTCTCTGTGATTGATTATCTCCAAATTTTCATTGTTGTTATTCAGTTCCAAAGTGATATTTTTTTCCACTCGCATTACTTCCAAACTTCTTATGCAGTTTTTCAAAAAGGAGTCTAAATACAGCCTTTCTAAATTCACTATGGAAGATTTGTTGTCAATGTTGGATAGTTCCAATAAATCTTGCACCAATCTAGTCATTCTGTTGGTCTCGGAATTTATTATTTCCAAAAATCTCTTATTAGTATCCCTGTCCATTTCATTTTCATAAAGGGTTTCAGCATAAGTCTTAATGGTAGTAAGGGGAGTCTTTAACTCGTGGGAAACATTGGCTACAAAGTCCTTTCTCATCTCGTCAAGTCTATGTTCTTTAGAGATGTCTTGGAATACAATAATCAGACCTGAAGCAATTCCCAAATCGTCTAGGTAAGGACCGTAAATTAAATTGTAATGTCTTCCGTTTATGGTCGCAAAAACTACACCTTCTAATGAGGACTTATCTCGATAGTCAATATCGTAAATGTTTAGTTTTCCTAAATTGATTTTGCTATTGGAGATGTCTCCTTTTAGCATCAAAATTTCCTTTGCAACTTGGTTTGCGTGGATAAGTTGGTTTTGAGAATTTAAAGCCAAAACCCCCTCTGCCATATAATCAAATATGGTATCCAGCTTTGCCCTTTCAATCTCCATATTGGAAATCGTCTCTTGAAGCTCGTCTGTAAAGAAGTTAAACATACTGGAAAGTTGACCTATCTCGTCATCACTTTTTACATCGACTTTTTGAGAATAATCCCCTTGGGCAACGACCCTTACTTTTCTCGTAAGGTCCATAATCGGTCCTGTAATAGATGAGGATAATAAAAGACCCAGAAGAATTGAAACTAACAAGGCAATTATTCCTGCATTCATAAGGATTCTTTGGGAGTCTATTAAAAGGGCATTTAAACTGTCCAAATTCCCAATCATATAAAAAATTCCCTTAGTTTCCCCTTCGTAATCTAAAATTGGATAGGTTATGTGCATTTCGCTTAAGGTCTCTCCTTGGTAAGAAATTGTCTTTTTATCCACATCTCCACCAAAGGAAATTAAAATCATCTCTGGATTTAGTCCCTTATATCCTAAAGCAGACCTACCTTCAACAGAGGTGTTTACATTTACAGATGCGACTATCTCTGGAAATTCTTCGTTATAGATAGCATAAATTTGATAATTAGAATTTACTTTCCACTCGTCTAAAATTCTTTGGATTTCAAATTTTTCATCTGCCCAATCTGCAGAAGAAAATTTCTCAGAAGAAGAAAGCATGGTGGAAGCAGTTCTTATCATATCCTCCTCCATGCTTGCTAATTGTGTATTCTCAAGTCTATTTACAATAAATAGTCCCACTATCATCATCGCAACTAAGACTAAAATAAAATAAATTGCGATAAATCTAGATCTAATACTTTTAAACAATTTAACCTCCGAAGTAGTAACCTACTCCTCTTTTTGTTCTAATGTATTTTGGCTCTCCGCTTTCGTCTTCTATCTTTTCTCTAAGGCGTCTGACAGTGACGTCCACTGTTCTAATGTCGCCAAAGTGTTCGTATCCCCAAACGTCATTTAATAAAACTTCTCTGGAGATGACTTGTCCTTTTCTGATTGCCAAATATTTTAAAAGTTCAAACTCTCGAACTGTCAACTCTACAACTTCTCCTCTTTTAGTCAGTTCGTATTTTCCAAGGTCTAGTTCTATATCTTCATAGGTGATCTCTTCGATTTTATTTTCTGGATTTTGAAAATCCAATCTTCTTAAGTTCGCCTTTACTCTTGCAATTAGCTCATTAATTGAAAAAGGCTTCACCATATAATCG
>JAEZYW010000096.1 GCA_023418835.1 Bacillota bacterium
GATAAAACCATAGCAATTCATACAGAAAAGCCATGTCATGGGAATGTGGAAATTTGCGGAGAAGTTTCCACTATTTATATAGGGATACCCAGAGAAAATCAGTTAATAGTTAATAGTTAATAATTAAAATTAAAAGCGTAGAGGACCGTGGTTTTGTAGGGAACGTGTTCCCACGCGTCCCGTTTAAGTTCCGCAATAGGTTACATATTCCATATTGTCTGGAACAACTCGATAAAACTCTTGGTATTCTTTGTGGGCAAAGGGTTCTTTCAAAGCTTCCAACAGTTTATAAAAATCTGTAAGGTCTCCTTCATTTTCTGCCCTTTGAAGTGCTCTTTCTACCCAGTAATTTCTAGGAATTAATGCTGGGTTTTTTGTTTTCATATATTCTTCAATTTCTTCAAGGGATTTATCTTCAAGTTTTAATCTTTCTTCCCATTTATTCTTCCATTCTTTAAAAGAAGAAGTTTCATAGACTTCATTGTCGAAGTTTTTAAAGGTCAAATCCAAAAAGGAGTTGGTATAATCCCTGTCATTTTCCCTTAAAAATTCTAAAAATTCATCTGCGATTTCATAATCTTTAGGTAGATTTTTTTCAAATCCCAGTTTATTTCCCATTTCCAAATAATAATATCCTTGGAAAATATCTGAGTAAGAACTCAAAGCTTCGTTTATCAAATCTAAAGCAACTTTTTCGTCCTTTTCCACTAAAGGTATTAGGCTTTCTCCAAACCTTCCAAGATTCCAAAATCCAATTTGGGGCTGGTTTTTGTAGGCGTATCTTCCATAGCGATCGATGGAAGAATACACGGCAGAAGGATCGTATTTGTCGATAAATGCACAAGGACCGTAGTCAATGGTTTCTCCAGAAATTGTCATATTGTCTGTGTTCATAACTCCGTGAACGAATCCAACTGATTGCCATTTTGCTATGAGACTTCCTTGGACGTCGATTACTTTTTTATAAAGTTCCAAATAGGGATTTTCTGCGTCTTTAATTTCTGGATAATGTCGATTTATTGTGTAATCTGCAAGTTCTTTAAAGTCTCCTAAGTCTTTTTGGTAGTTTCCGTATTGGAAAGTTCCAACTCTAAGGTGGCTTTTTGCAACCCTAGTTAAGATTGCCCCTTCTAAAATTTTATCTCGGATAACTTTTTCTCCAGTCTTAACAACTGCTAAAGCGCGAGTTGTGGGGATTTTTAAGTGGTGCATTGCTTCTGAGATTAGATACTCTCTAAGCATTGGTCCAATAGTGGCTCTCCCGTCTCCGCCTCGAGAAAAAGGGGTTCTGCCAGATCCTTTAAGCTGGATATCAAAACGGCGGTTATCTTTGGTTATTTGCTCCCCAACTAAAGTGGCTCTTCCGTCTCCTAACATGGCAAGATGCCCAAATTGATGGCCAAGATATGCCATGGAAATTGATGAAGCATTTTCGGGAAAGGAATTTCCAGCAAAAATTTCTAAAATATCATCACCAAAGTCTAGATCCAATTTTTTTTCCAAATCTTCATTTAGAATGACCATTTCTGGGCTTCTAACTGGGTTTAAATGGACTTTTCTATAAAAACGAGAGGGAAGTTTCTCGTAAGTGTTATCGAAATTGAAATTTGTTTTATTCATAATTCACCTCGATATACATATACCCAAAAGGATAGTAAAAGATAGTTAAAAGTGTAGGTGGATTTTTGTAGGGGTATGCATTCCTACGCGTCCCGTGGTTTTGTAATAAAAACAAGGTCTCGATAAATCCTTTCTCGACTACCCTCGACGGAAGGTAAGGATTTGGTCTCAAAAGGATATTATCTTCGACCTTTTTAATATAGGGTATGCACTCCCATGCGTCACGCAATTTCCATATAAAAATAAAGATCTCGATAATCTTCCTTCGATTACCTTTGAGACCTTTGTTACCAAACTATATTTTAATTTTACCTACCTTTAAATATTCTAGAAATTCTTCTAAAGACCACTGAAAATGCGAATTTTATCCCTGGCCATGGGTCGTCTAAGCTCCATGTGGATGGAACGATTGGTTTGTGTTTATTTTGCTCAATAATCTCTTCTCTGGTCATTTGACCCTTATTGACATATCCTCGCATTGCTGGGATATCTTCGTATAAATATCGCCACCTAACTCCTGTATCGTAGTCAATGGCTTTTCTTCCAATTTCCTGTCCCGTTGCATCTAGATAAGTTAAATACGGGGTGTCCATTCCTATTTCTATATGCATTTGAGTGAAGTTTACAAATCGGACGTTTATTTCAATAAGATAAATTAGTCCGTTGTTTTCGTCTCTTTTCATTTCCATTTCAATAAATCCTCTAAATTGTAGGGATTTAATAAAAGGAATTGCAAATTCTGCCGCTTCTGGAATCCACTCTTGGGCTGCATAGGTGGAAGCCCCAAAGTTGTTGGGCCATTGTCTGATTTTTCTTTCTGTAGTGTAGTAAGCCAAATCGTTATATTTATTTACATAGGCGTCGAAGTTATAGTTATTTTCTTCAGGTCCAGGAATGATTCTTTGGATAAAAACTTCGTGGCCATCTCTTCTTGTCATATCTAAAACTCGTTTGAGTTCTCGTTCCGTTTCTATAAAGAAGGCTTTTTCTCTATATTTTTCCACAAAACTAGGAGAGTCTGAGGGTTTTACGATTAGAGGATATCCAATTTCTTGGGAAACTTTATTAAAGATGTTCTCATCATCTGTGGATATAGTTTCTGGAGTTCTAATCCCAAATGCCTTTGCCATTTGTTCCAGTCTGGATTTGTCCATTAAATCCGTAAGTAGTCCCTTTTTGTCCATGGGAAAGAGGAAGTATTCCTTTAGTTCGTAAAAATACTTGTCAATAAACTCCACATATGGATCTGCAGTTGCAAGGAGAACAGGTTTAAGCTCTTGTTCTCTACCGTATCTAAGTAAGAAGTCTAAATAAGCCTCTTCATTTCTTTGGTAATGGGGAGCGATTAGCGCTTCTTTTACATATTTCGATTGACCGTAGAGGTTTTTGTCTCCGTGGTTAACAGTGACGACGTGGATCCCCTTTTTTCCAAGGGTTCTCACTACTGCCAAACCTATATAATAATTTGTGCCTAATACAACGGCTTTATGTTTATGTTCCATAATTTCGACCTCCGTTTTATAATTATATCAATTAACCATATCAAAGACAATTATTATAGATAGGAATTGAGACGAGAGATTGTAGGAAGGGAACTGGGATGGCAGAACTTTTTTTAATATTGTATAATTAAGTTAGTATGGAGGAAAAATGGAATTAATTATAAATGGTGAAGTAAGAAACGTATTTATACAATATAAAAAGAAAAAACATATCAGCGTGGAGATTAGTCCAGAAGGGTTTATAACAGTTCGAGCTCCCTTGGGAATACCTAAAGAAGAGTTGGAAAAAAGTCTAAAATCCTTGGTTCCAAAAATTGAAAAGAGGTTAGATATAATTGAAGCTAACAAATAGATTTACGAAGAGGGTAGTTACAACGACGAAAACAATTTTAAACTCTTCGGGGAATACATTTCCTATGGGGAAGTTGGAATAAAAGGACCAGAGGAGTTAAAAAAGTTTTATTTCGACAATTTAAAGGTAGAACTGGAAGAACTTTTAAAAAGATACTCCCAAATTATGAATGTAAAATATAAAGAGTACAAAATCACGGAGACTAAGACGACTTGGGGAACTTGCAACTCATCAAAAAAGCTAACTTTTAATTTAAAGCTAGCTATGGCGCCAAAAGAGGTTATCGAATATGTCGTCGTCCACGAGTTGGCCCATTTAAAACACATGAACCACGATCGAAGTTTCTGGAACTTGGTAGGTAAGTATTTGCCAGATTATAAGGACCGACAATCTTACTTAAAAAAATACGGACAGTTTATGAATTTATAGACTGTCCCTTTATATTATGATTTTTGTTTAAAGCGTTTAAACATTTGCTCTGCAATATCGTAGTGGAGTTTTGTCAATCTCAAAGCCTCTTGTAAATCCCCATCTTCCATGGCTTTTACAATTTTTTTATGGGTTTCGAAACTAGTTTTTCTACTATTTTTTTTAGTTTCTGAATGGAAAGATCTTACTATGAGCTCGTGGAGAGCGTGGTATTGTTTAAATAATTTTTTCAAATACCTGTTGTTGGAATTTTCGATAAATGTCTTGTGAAAATCGTAGTCATAATTATAATATAATTCGGTTCCAAGTTCTTTTTCTTGTAGATGTATTAGCTCTTTTAACTTTGTCACCATTTCCTCTGGATAACCTTTTTCCAAAGAAATTTCAGTTCCTGACATTACAATATATTTTATAATTTCGTTTACTTCGCTGGCAACTTGATAATCCAATTCAATTACCGTAGCCCCTGCATTGGAAACCTTAGATATTAGTTCGTCTTGATAAAGTCTGTTTATAGCATCCCTAACAGGAGAGGAACTTACGTCAAACCTCTCTTGAAGCTGTCTATTTACTATTTTTGAACCCAATGGAATTTCTTGGGATAAGATTTCCTTTCTCAATTGACTATATATTTGATCGCTTAGCGTTTCTTTTACTATCATTAAAATCTCCCAATTGCTGAGTTTTTTATTCTTTTATTATTAAGTGTTAGTGTATAAATTGTGTATTATATCATAATAACATAATTTTTAAATTATTTCTTAAAAACTTAAGTTTTATAATCAGTTTTAAGGTAGAAGTTTGACCTTTTAATGTCTGAAATAATTTTTTATTTTAGAATCTAAAAATATTTTTCTGATAAGTTTTTGCTAATAAAATCTTGGGCACCAAATAAAATTATTCCCTCTAAAAAGCCTATGACAACCATATTTAAACCTTGGGAAAAGTTCATATTTATCATTATTCCATAAATTATTCCCACTAATAAAATGCTATAAAAGAAAGACTTTGTAATTTCTTTTAATAAAGTTGACAAAAAAGCTATTCCAACTAATAACATTCCAAAGAATGCAAAAGAATCACTTTTAATAATAAAACCAGGCAATAGCACCAAAGGCAAGAATCCCAAAGTTTTAAAAAGACCAACTATGATTGAGGATTTAATAATTCCCTTGGAAGGTAAAAAATACTCATATACATTTTTGCTCCATCCAATTTCTTGAAGTCCAAAAGCTATGGTTGCCACAATCATAGATAGGGGTATTGAATATATTGAATTTCTTTCCATGCCTCCTATTATCTTATATAGGGTAACGTGAATCAAAATTAAAATAAACGTAAGGAGCAATCCTAACAATTTGAAATTATCTCTTTTAAAAATTGACTCTTTAGACAAAATAATTCCTAAAATACCAGGACCTAAACTACCTATAAAAAATAATGACATTGCCAGTGGGGAAGTGAAAATTTCTTTAAAATTGTAGTTTAAAAAAATTATACCTCCGAAGCCAATTAAATTAAGAATGTATGAAACAGTTATAAAAGCTATAGTTTTTTTCTTCATTTCCACCTCGATAAAAATATAAAGCGAGATGATAGTCCATCTCGCCTATATAGATTATTAAAAAGCAATTTGCTTGGTTAAAGCAATTATACATAGAATCGTTGCAAGGGGCACATATACATATTTTCCTATATTATGCCAAGTATCACCTTGTTTTTTAACTGCGCCTTTGTTGATCTCATCCATTAGAACTTCTTTTTTCATTATCCAGAACCAAGATATAGCTCCCAGTGTAGCGCCGATTGGGATTATGTAAATGCTAACTAAATCCATCCATGGACCCCATTTGTATATAGGTTCCATAAAAACTCCAATACCGAAACATACTATAAGCATTCCTATAATTCCAGGTATTCTCTTTAAGTTTTTAAATTTATACATTAGAGACTCTAATACTACCTCAAACATATTTTGGATAGAAGAAATTCCACCAAATGATACTGCTGTGAAAAGAATTATAGCAAATATTCTTCCCATTGGCATCTCTTGAAGTATTGTAGGTAGAGTAACAAATAGAAGTCCAGGTCCACCTGCTGGGTCCATGTTGTAAGCAAATACAGCTGGAATCATTACAAGTGCAGCTACCATAGCAGCTATTAAATCGAATATGGCAGTCCATTTTGCTCCGTCTACTATATCTTCATTATCTGGTAAATACGCTCCATACACTATCATTCCCGATCCTGTTACTGATAGGGAGAAGAAAGCTTGTCCCATAGCTGCAACCCATACCATTGGTTCTGCAAGTTTAGACCAGTTTGGAATAAATAAGAATTTATATCCTTCTACCGCTCCTGGTAGTAAAGCTACTCTGATTGCCATTATTACAAATAGGATAAAGAATAGTGGCATCATAACTTTATTTGTTTTCTCAATACTTTCAGCGCCTAACACTAGAGTTAAAAGTGCACCGATTATTACGATTATATGGAAAGGTATAACTGAAAATTCTTGTAGGGCAAAGGATTCAAACCAAGGTCCTGGATCTACTGTCATTATTTCTCCAGTCACTGAAGCTGTCAATCCTTTTAACACATAAGAGATTATTACTGCATAACCTATCGCTATACACATTGAACCAGCAAGTGGTATCCAGCCTACTATTTTTCCTATACCTTCTTTATTGCCTGATCTCCAAGCCATTTCATAAGCCCCAACTGTACCAGTTCGAGCTCTTCTACCCACTGCATATTCTGCAGAAAGTCCTACGTACGAAAAAATTACGATAAATATCAAATAGGGTAATAAGAATGCAAATCCTCCGTTTTCTCCTAATTTATAAGGAAACCCCCAAACGTTTGCCATTCCTACTGCCGAGCCTACACAGGCTAATACAAATCCCCACTTCGACTTAAATTTTGATTCGCTCACTTTGTCCTCCTAAAAAATTAGTATTTATATAAAGATATTAATCTCTTTATTTATGGGCGATGTGTTATTATTGCTTTATATAAGTATAGGTATGTTCATTATGAACATACCTATTTTATTTTAATTAATCTACATACTCAAATCTAGCAGTGAAGAATCTCAATTGCTTAGGCTCGTATACAAATTTCAATCCCTTAATATCTTCTTTGTGTTTGTAAAGTTTTATTACTGTGTCTGCAACTATATCCATGTGTTTATAGGTGTAAACTCTTCTTGGGATTGTAAGTCTAACTGTTTCTAGTTTTGGCTTGTGGTTTTCGCCTGTTTTAATGTCTCTTCCTGCTGAAACAATTCCTCTTTCCATACTTCTAACTCCACCTTCTACATAAAGGGAAGCTGCCAAAGATTGTGCAGGGAATTGCTCTTGATCTAGGTGTGGACAGAATCTTCTTGCGTCTAGGAATACTGCGTGTCCTCCCACTGGCTCAACTATTGGTACTCCTGCTTCTTTTAATTTGTCGCCAAGATATCTTATTTGTTTTACTCTGTATTCTATATAGGAATCTTGAAGAGATTCTTCTAGTCCGATTGCAAGAGCTTGCATATCTCTTCCTGTCATACCACCGTATGATGGCATTCCTTCAAATACAACTACTAATTCTTTTGCTTTTCCAAATAGTTCTTCGTCGTTTAGAGCTAAGAATCCACCGATGTTTACGATTCCGTCTTTCTTTCCGGACATTGTAGCTCCGTCTGCGTAGCTAAACATTTCTTTTACAATGTCTCTAATGGAAACGTCTTGGTATCCTTCTTCTTGTTCTTGGATGAAGTATGCGTTTTCTGCAAATCTAGTGCAGTCATACATTACCTTAATTCCGTACTTGTCTGCCCATTCTCTTACTTCTCTCATGTTCTTCATGGAAACTGGTTGTCCACCTGCTAGGTTTACAGTTACAGCTAAACATACATAAGCTATATTTTCAGCTCCGTGCTCATCTACTATTGCTTGAAGTTTATTTATATCGATATCTCCTTTAAAAGGAATATCTAATGCAGCGTCATGTGCTTCGTCTCTAATTACGTCTACAAATACACCGCCGTTTGCTTCTTGGTGATATCTAGTAGTTGTGAAATACATATTTCCAGGAACAAATTGTCCTTCTTTAATTGCGATTGAAGATAAAATGTTTTCTGCTCCTCTACCTTGGTGAGTAGGAACTAGGTATTCAAATCCAAAAATTTCTTTAACTTTCTTTTGTAAGAAAATCCAGTTTTTAGATCCAGCATATGCTTCGTCTCCAAGCATCATTGCTGCCCATTGCTTATCGCTCATTGCGTTTGTTCCCGAGTCTGTTAGAAGATCTATGTAGCAATCTTCACTTTCCAATAAGAAAGTATTATATCCAGCTTCCTTAATAGCTGCTTCTCTTTCTTCTTTAGTTATTGTCTTTACCGTTTCTACTG
The DNA here is from genome assembly GCA_023418835.1 of Bacillota bacterium. Taxonomy (GTDB): domain Bacteria; phylum Bacillota; class Clostridia; order Tissierellales; family Peptoniphilaceae; genus Neofamilia. The sequence goes on from JAEZYW010000096.1 coordinate 8,303, forward strand.
ATTTGATTTTAAACGGTTCCGCTGGATACTTGTCTAGGTTTAAATATTCCATTTTTTGCCTCCTGAAAATTTTCAAAATGATATTATTCTTTCCGATGCGTGATGCATCATACATTGTAACTGCATTATAAAACGTTTTCATCACCTTGTCAAGTTAATTTTTAAAATTATTAATGGTATTGATTATGGGAAAATGGGTTATAATATAATCATAGAATTGGAGGAGTTTAAAATGGATTTAGTAATTGTAGATTGTCAAAACGATTTTATTGACGAAACCATGTCATGTAAGAATGCAAATGAAGCGGTGGACAATATTGTAAAGTCTTTAGAAGGAGACATTAACGTCTATTATACTTCCGATTTCCATCCCAATAATCACATTAGTTTTGAAGATTTTGGCGGGCTCTGGCCTTCCCATTGTGTCGAGGGGACTTGGGGTGCGGAAATTCACGAAAAATTTCACGAAACGAAGTTTAAGCCCAATAATGAAAACACATTTTTTAAAGGTAGAAATCCAAAGGAAGAGGAATATTCTGGGTTTAGGGCTAGAAATGGAATCGATCAGATGTTAAAAGACGTCGTGGGAGAAAAAGTATATTTAGCTGGAATTGCTAGCGAATATTGCGTTAGAGAAACGGCTTTAGAGTTTTTAAAAGACGGAAAAGAAGTCGTCATTTTAAAAGATATGTTGGGTTACGTTGACGAAGATGATCACGAAAAGAACTTGGAAGATTTAAAGGAAAAAGGCATAACTATCCAATGAGTATAAAAATCATAGCTGTGGGGAAATTAAAAGAAAAGTATTTAAAATCTGGAATTTACGAATATCTTAAGAGAATGAAAAGTTACTCCAAGGTGGAAATTGTCGAAGTTCCAGATGAACAAGCTCCTGAAAATTTGTCTGATAGGGATTTGGAAATCGTAAAGGCAAAAGAGGGGGAGAGGATTCTTTCCAAGATTAAAAAAGAGGATTTTGTAATCAATCTGGAAATTGGAGGGAAACTTCTCAGTAGCGAAGAATTGGCAGAGTTAATAGAAACGTCTCAATTAGATGGGCGAGATTCCATAGTTTTTATAATTGGAGGATCTAATGGACTTTCTAAAGAAGTTATCCAACGAGGGGATTTTTCTTTGAGTTTTTCGAAAATGACCTTTCCCCATCAGCTTATGAGATTGATTTTGATAGAGCAGGTCTATCGGGGGTATAGAATAATTAATAATCATCCTTATCATAAATAGAAAAGGTATGAGTTTCGAGTAGGGGATGTGTTCCCACGCATCCCGAATAGATTACGATGAACCAATTTATTTGACAAAAAGTCTCAATAACATCATTTTTTAAGCCCTCTCGAGAACCCTCGTTGGCCAAGTGACGCTCTCAAAATGATATTATTATCGACTTTTAATTAACCATAATAGAAAGGGGGAGATTTAATGCCATCTTTAGAAGAGTTTAAATGTCCTAATTGCGGCGGAAGTTTGTCTTTTGATACGGATAAACAAAAATTAGTTTGCGATTTTTGTGGATCTGAATACGATATAGATTCTCAGGAACTCCACGACCATAACCACCAACACCATGGCGAACCCCACGTTCACCACGAGGACCGAGAGCAAGTGGGGGATAAAAAGAAGGTTAAAGAAGTAATAACCGACGAAGAAGGTACGACGTGGGAACAGGAAAAGGGATTTTGGTCTGAAGAAGAAGAGGAAGAGTTTAAGGTCTACTCTTGTAATTCTTGTGGCGGGGAGATTATAGGAGACGAAACTATGGCAGCCACTTCTTGTCCTTTTTGTAACAACAATGTGGTGATTCCTTCTCAATTTGATGGAGATCTTCGCCCTGATTTTGTAATTCCTTTTAAATTGGATAAGGAGCATGCAATAAATGCTTTAAAGAAATTTTATAAGGGAAGGGCCCTTCTTCCCAAGGCTTTTACAGAGGAAAACCACATTAACGAAATCAAGGGAATTTACGTTCCTTTTTGGCTCTATTCAGGAACTGCCAGTGCAAATTTAACTTTCACTGGTACAAAAATGAGGATGTATTCAGATTCTCGTTATAACTACACTGAGACTAGTTACTACGACATAAACCGAGGTGGAAATATGAGTTTCCAATTTGTTCCAGTGGACGGATCTTCTAGAATAGATAATGTGCTAATGGAGTCCATAGAGCCTTATAAATGGGAGGATGCCAAAGACTTTACTACCCAATATTTGGCTGGATTTTTGGCAAATAGATACGATATTGAAGCCAAAGATTGCATCCAGGATGCCCAAGAGAGGATTAGAAACACCACAATTGAAACGTTTAAAAATTCTGTAGTGGGTTATAATACAGTTTCTTTAAAGAGCACGGATTATCAGCTGGGCAAAATCGACATTAACTATGCTTTAGCCCCAGTTTGGTTTTTAAATACGGAGTGGAAGGGCAATTTTTACACTTTTGCAATGAACGGTCAGACGGGAAAAATAATTGGAGACGATATGCCAATTGAGAAAGGTATGTTTTGGAGAAGATTAATTATTGCCGGGCTTATAGTGGCGGTAATTGTCTTTGTTGCAGGTATTTTAATTTTTCCCAATTTATAGGAGGTTGTGATGAAAAGGTCTAAATTTATTATAATCTTTTCAGTTATTCTAATTTCTATATTTTTCACATCTACAGCTCTTGGAGCTAATTTTGTAGCGCCTCCTAGAACCCTTACTAGAGTTGAAGATGAGGGAGGCTTGTTGTCTTTTGAAGAAGAAGAAAGACTTCGAGAGAAATTAGACGAAATTAGTATCAGACAAGGTCTCGATGTAATAGTCCTAACCAATTATTCTCTAGGGGGAAAAAGTCCTAGGGAATTTGCCGATGACTACTTTGATTATAACGGATACGGTTTGGGGCCTAATTACGATGGAGTCTTGCTTCTTGTCAGTATGGAAGAAAGGGATTTGTGGATTTCTACTCACGGCTATGGAATCACTGCCTTTACAGATTATGGGATTGATTTAATAGGAGACGAAATTGCAAGAGACCTTGGAAGAGGGGAATATTTTAACGCCTTTAACAGATTTGCTTCCTTGGCAGATGATTATATCACCCAGGCAAAAAACGGAAATCCCGTTGACATAAGCAG
>JAEZYW010000127.1 GCA_023418835.1 Bacillota bacterium
AATTTTGTATCTTTTATAAACCCTAGTATTTAGGGATTTTGGGGATATAAATATATTACTCAAATATTGTGAACATAAAAAAAAGAACCCTTAAGGCTCCACAGACTGAAGACAAAGGTTTCGATAAATCCTTTTTCGACTACCTTCGGGCCGGCAGGCCGTGAAATGGTCTCAAAAGGATTTTATCTTCGACCTTTTTTTAATATTTTTTTATTTATTCGGGGAATTCTTAGAATTCTTTTTATGTGCACAAAATTTAAGTAATATAATTATTTTCTCGAAAATCCCTAAATATAAGGGTTTCTAAAAGATACAAAATTATTACAATTCACTTACAGTAAAGACAAAGAGATAAAACTGTTGTATAATTATTAAAGATGAGAAATTTTAATGAGTTTATTAAGAACTTAAAATCTAAAATTGGAGTGGATTTATTAGGGGTTGTAAGAGCAGATCCTATGGTAGAAATCAAAGGACATTTGGAGAATAATAAAAAACTCGGTTTTTCTACTGAGTTTGAGACAAATGATATTGATACTAGGATTGATCCATCACTTCACTTGGAAAATCCCAAAAGTATTTTCGTAATAGGAATGTCCTATTATTGGAAAGGAAAAGAAGAGGGTAGATATAAAATATCAAACCATTCCCAAGGTAGAGATTATCATAAAGTTTTGAGAGAAAAACTTGAAGGATTAAAAGAGGAATTGTCAAAGGAATTTATTTTTAATTCCTATCTTCAAGTCGACTCGGGAGATTTGTATGAAAAGGAGTTGGGAAGAAAGGCGGGATTTGGATATCTTGGAAAAAATTCTTTACTAATAAACCCAATCTTTGGTTCCTATATCTTTTTAGGGATTTTAGTAACAGATATAGAATTAGATGATTACTCAAAGGAATCTTGGGGAAGTTGTGGAGATTGTAATATTTGCCAAGTTGCTTGTCCGTCCTCTGCGATTTTAGGAGACTACAGAGTTAATTCCAAACTTTGTCATTCCTATTTAACCCAATTTAAAGAAAAAAAGCAGGAGACAGAAAATATTAAATACGCATATGGTTGCGATATTTGTCAAAAAGTTTGTCCAAAGAATTCAGATATTAAAAGAGATATTCACCTTGATTTTAAACCTAGGCTTAAAAATTTTGACGGTGAAGATATTGAAAAACTTAGCAATAGAGAGTTTAAAGAAAAGTATAAGGACTATTCCTTCTCTTGGATAGGAAAAAAGAGAATAATTAGGAATATACAAATAATTGAAAGTAGAGGCTAAAGATGTATGTTGGGATTTTAGAAGTTCGTATAAAATTAGCTGAAGCATTTAATTTAAAAGAAAAAAGACAAGTTGTAAAATCTGTTTTTGAAAGAGTAAAACATAGATTTAATTTTACTTCTGGAGAAGTTGGAGACGAAAAAATTATCAACTTATCTAGTTGGGGATTTGCTTGTGTTTCCAATTCTTACAGTCATACAGAAGAAAGATTGGAGAAGCTTATAAACTTTTTAGAAGAAGATTTTAGATTTGATATTATAGAAATAAGGCGTGAAATAATTAATGATAATGACTAAAGAAGAAACGAAAGAAGTTATTGAAATTCTGGATAAGACCTATCCAGATGCTAGACCAGAGTTGAATCATACAAATGCATTTGAGATGCTTCTTGCGACAATTCTTTCCGCCCAATGCACAGATGTTAGGGTAAATATGATAACTGAGGAGTTATTCAAAGTAGTTAAAACTCCAAAAGATGTCTTGGAATTGGGAGCAGATAAACTTTCGGATATAATAAGGCCTTGTGGGTTTTACAATACAAAAACGAAATCCATAATGGAGGCTTGCAAAATTTTACTAGAAGAACACGACTCCCAAGTTCCGGGAGACAGAGATAGTCTTATGAAACTACCTGGAGTTGGAAGAAAGACTGCCAATGTAGTTTTAAGTACTTGTTTTGGGGAAGATGCCATTGCTGTTGATACCCATGTCTTTAGAGTAACTAATAGGATTGGCATTGTAGATGAAAATAACGTAGAAGATACAGAAGTGAAGCTGATGGAACAAATCGACAAAAATATGTGGACAAAAGCCCATCACATTTTTATATTTCATGGTCGAAGAACTTGCGCGGCTAGAAAGCCAAAATGCGAAATTTGTACGGTAAGAGATTATTGTAGATATTATAAAAATCTCGCGAATTAATAGAGGTGTGGAATGAAGAAGGTACTTTTTGGTGTCCTTGGATTTATTGTTATTTTGGGATTAATTGCTGGAGGAGTTTATGCAACTTATGACAGCACGGTTAATAGGGATACAATTTATCAAGGAATTTATGTAAATGGTGTGGACGTTTCCAATCTTAGCGAAGAAGAAGCTTTGGAAAAAGTAATGGCAGAAGATACAAATATAAACAAAACCCTTCAACTAGAATATGAAGATCACAAGTTTGACTATCCCTTTGTAAACTTAGGATACAAACCTGATTACAAAGCTGCTGTCAAAGAAGCCATGGAATATGGAAGGGAAGGAACTCCAGGAGAGAGATTTTCTATTGTTCAAGGTTTAAAATCTGAACCTTTAGAAATTAAAACTAACCAAGGGTTTAATCCGGATATAGCTCAAGAAGTGGTAAACCATATTGCCAATACAATTAACGTTGCACCTGTGGATGCACAATTTTCAATAGTAGATGGAGAAGTTATAACTACAAAAGAGCAAGCTGGAATTTCTTTAGATGGAGAGAAAACAAAAGAACTAATTTTAAATTCTGTTAATACAGATGCTCCAATTAAACTTCCAGTAGTTGTGACAGAACCTGCAATAACAGAAAATTATTTTAGCGTTATGAAAGGGGATATTGGAAGTTTTTCTACAAACTATTCTTCAAGCGTTCAAAATCGTAAAGAAAATATAAAACTTGCAGCGAAAATTCTTGATGGAACTTTGATCATGCCAGGTCAGCAAATTTCCTTTAACGATTTAATTGGAGATATCAGTTTGGCAACAGGATTTTTGCCAGCTACTGTCATTATTGACGGAGATTATGACACTGGAACAGGTGGGGGAATTTGTCAGGTTTCCACAACCTTATACAATGCAGCTGTAAAAGCGGACTTACAAGTTGACGAGAGAAGAAATCACTCAAGACCTGTAAACTACGTTCCCATGGGATTAGATGCAGCAGTTGCAAGTGGATTATTGGACTTAAAACTAACAAATCCATTTGATTTCCCAGTCTATATTACTGCCCATGCAGACAATGACAATATAGAATTTAAAATAATAGGGGATACAGATGTTAAAAATTATGATATTGAACTGGTTTCTGAAAGAACTCAAACTTTAAGTAGCCAAACAAAAAATCAATATTCCAGCAGCATGAATAAAGGCCAAACCCAAGTAACCCAAAGTGGAAACACTGGATATAGATATGCTAGTTATAAAATTAAAAAAGTTAATGGGGAAAGAGTTTCTACAGAGCCATATCTTGGAAGCTATTACCCAGCAAGGGATACAATCGTCACTATTGGAACTAAGGAAGTTCCTAAACCAGCCAATCCAGAAGGAACGAGTGAAGGTGGAAATTAATCTATGAAAAAAATACTTGTAATTGACGGGCAAGGAGGAAGGCTTGGGGGAGAATTGGTAGAGAAGTTGTTGAATTGTGACGGCGATTTTGAAATTATTGCTATTGGCACAAATGCATCTGCAACAGAATCGATGATCAAGGCGGGAGCAAAGATGTGTGCAACGGGAGAAAACCCAGTAGTTTTTAATTCCAAAACGGCGGATATAATAGTTGGACCTATTGGGATTGTAATTGCCAACTCCCTTTTAGGAGAAGTTACTCCTAAAATGTCAATTGCAGTGGGAGAAAGTCCTGCAAAAAAAATTTTAATTCCTATAAATAAATGCGACAATTTCGTTATAACTTCCCAAACTAATAATTTTAAAGAATTAGTTGATATGGCTATAGAAAAAGTAATAAGAGAACTGGCTTAGGAAACTAAGTCAGTTTTTTGATATTATTTGATAATTTGGGTAAAATGGATATGAGAAAAAAATTTGAAAGGAATGAGAAAAATAACTAAATATAATTGGGACTTATCAAAAATATTTGAAAATGCTGAAAAATTTGATGAAGAAGTAGAATCAATAAAAAAATCAGTTGAAGAATTGAAACCTCTAGGAGATGACCTAAAGAAAAACTTTAAAAACTATTTGTTACTAATGACAGATACAATGAGAAGATTATACACTGTTTATAATTACGCTCACAGAACCCATGACGAAGATACTAGGGATTCCCATGGGCAAAAATTGAGCATGGTTGCAAATACTCTTTTAAATGATTTTCAAACGGCTACTTCCAGTTTCAGACCGGCTTTACTTTCTTTATCTGAAGAAGAATTAGATAAATTAATTAAAGATAATGACTTGGAAAACTTTAGAAAATATCTAGACAGAATATTTAGATTTAAAGAACACACATTGACTTCAGGAGAAGAAAAAATCCTTGGATCAATGGGATTTTTACAAGGGGCTCCTTCTGATGCTTACAATCTATTGAAAAACTCTGACATTGAATATCCTTATATAGAATCGGCAGATAAGAAACTGACAGATGCAAACTTTACGAGCCTTTTAAGAAATCCTGACGTAAACGTTAGAAAAGAAACATTTGAAAAATATTACGAAACTTTAGGGGGAGTAGACAACACTATTTCATCTTTGCAGTATAGCAATGTAAAAGGACTTACTACAGAAGCTAGTTTAAGAAATTTTAAATCTGCAAGAGAAATGGAACTCTTTAAAGATGACGTTACGGTAGACGTTTACGACAATATGATTGAAGGAGTTCGAGAAAATCTACCTACTTTGCATAAATATTACGAGATTAAGAAAAAACATTTAAAATTAGAAGAACAGCATATGTATGACGTTTATTTACCTTTGGCAATAGGAAAAGACGATAAGGTATCCTATGAAGAAGGAAAAGAAATCGTGTTAAAAGCCCTTAGACCTCTAGGAGATGAATATATAGAGATTCTAAAAGAAGCCTTTGAAAATAGGTGGATAGACGTTTATCCTCAAGATGGTAAAAGATCAGGAGCCTATTCCTCAGGATCTTATGATACAGATCCATACATTCTTATGAACTATACCGACGATTTGGATTCTGTATTTACACTTGCCCACGAGTTGGGGCATTCTGTTCATTCTTACTATTCTAGAAAAAATAATGAATTCATTTATTCAGGGTATACCATATTTGTAGCGGAAGTTGCATCTACGACAAATGAATTATTACTTCTAGATTACTTGATGAAAAATGCAAAAACCGATGAAGAAAAAATTTATTTAATTGACTTTTATATTGACAGCTTTAAAGGAACGGTATTTAGACAAACTATGTTTGCTGAATTTGAAAAGAAAACCCATGAAGCAGTGGAAAACGGACAAGTCCTTACCTTGGAAGACTTTAACAAAATATAT
>JAEZYW010000116.1 GCA_023418835.1 Bacillota bacterium
TAGCAATTGTAGATAATAAAATCTTATTTGTAGATGAATCTAAAGAAGTAAAATTTGATTTTGATAGGGAAATTGACGTCAATGGAAAGTATGTCATTCCTGGACTAATAGATATTCACATGCATATCGAAAGCTCCATGGTAACTCCCAGTTCATTTTGTGACCACGTAGCAAAGTGCGGTATTACTACTTTAGTTGCCGAATCTCACGAAATTGGAAATGTAATGGGAATGGATTCAGTAATTGAAATGATCAAAGCCAGCGAAGACAGTCCCATTGACGTGTTTTTTGGAATTCCCAGCAGCGTTCCCTCCACTTCTCCAGAACTAGAGACAACTGGCGGGGTAATAGACTTTGAGGATATGAAATCCTTGATGAATCAAAAAGGAGTAATCTGTCTTGGGGAGGTTATGAATTACAAAGAGGTTATCAGGGAAAATGATTTAGAAGTCACTAAGTTTATCAACTATCTAAAAGAGAATCATCCCAACTTTACAATCGAAGGTCACTGCCCATCTTTAATGGGATTGGACTTAGCAAAATTTATTTATTTAGGAATCGATTCCGACCATACGGAACACACCCTAGAAGAATTTATTGACAGATTTAAACAGGGAATGTTTGTACAAATCCAAGAAAAATCTTTAAAATTGGATTTATTTAACTATATATTTGAAAATAATTTGTTTGAACACTGCGCCTTTGTAACTGACGATGTCATGGTGGATAAACTTTATAAAAATGGCCACTTAGATGACGTAGTAAGAAAGGCAATTCAAATGGGCTTTCCCATTGAAGAAGCCATTTATTGTAGCACCTTTACTCCAGCTAGAAGGATGAAACTTTTAGATCGAGGAGCTATTTCTCCTGGGAAGTTGGCAGATTTTGTGGTTTTAGATGATATTTTTAATTTCAATGTCCACTCCGTTTATAAAAATGGAAAATTAATTTTTGATAGGGATGTGGAAGATGAGATTGAAAAGAAACATTATAAATTTTCAGAAGAATATTATCAAAGCGTTAAATTAAATAAAATAACCGAAAAAGATTTGGAGTTGGATTTTGAAATAAGGGACAAAGAATCTGTAAAGGTAAGGCTAATGAAAGTCTCTGACGGCACCACAAGAATTACAGAAGAATTTGGAGAAGTTTTTGTAAAAGAAGGTAGGCTAGATTGGGAAAATTCGCCATATGCTTTAGGAGTTGTTTTCGATAGATACGACTTAACTAGAAATAAATCCTTTGGCCTTATTGCAGGAGATTGTATTAAAGAAGGAGCCGTAGCGACTACTTGGTTCCACGATAGCCACAATCTCTTTGCCATGGGTCGAGACATCCCCTCTTTGTTGAAGGCAATCAACACGGTAATTGAACAACAAGGTGGATATGTGGTCACAAAAGACGGTGAGATTGAAGGAAATCTTCCCCTACCCGTTGGAGGAATTATGTCTGATGAATCGGTGAAAGTCGCTGCTGAAAAATTAGGAGAAGTTAGGAAGGCTTTAATAGACCAAGGATATAAGCACTACAATCCAATTATGTCCATTGGAACTTTAGGTCTTGCCGTAAGTCCATTTTTAAAACTAACTGATGTGGGATTAGTAGACGTTCCCAATAGTAAAATAGTGAGTTTAATTGTAGAATAAATTTAAAGCTGCCAAAACAATTTGTCTTGGCAGCATTTTTTTATTTTGAAATTATTTTATAATATGAATTGGAAGTTATTTTGTAAATTATTCCATATATCAGTAAATAAAATATATAAACTCCAACAGTGGAAATAATTTTGTATTTGATATTTACAAGTCCAAGTATACTTAACAAATAACTGATTGTTCCAAAGGCAACTGCAATGTGGACTCCTGCTGTTATCGGTGGCAAAAAGAAAATTGTCTTTACTTGAGTAAATATGCTCTTTTCAACTTCTTCTTCTGTCATACCCACATTTCTGTAAACCTTAAATCTATATCTGTCCTCGTAACCTTCTGAAAGTTGTTTATAATAAATCACCAAAGCAGTGGCAATAATAAATACTGTTCCTAAAAACATTCCTACGAAGAATACGGATCCATAAATTGCCATAAATTCTGTTTTGTGACTATTTTTTTCAAGTAACCTCATGCCCTCGTAAGGTAAAGATTTTATTTGGTCGAATATATCTTCACTCTCAGCGCCAGAAATGTCAAAGGCAAAAAATTCATATTCCTCTATTGTTTCAGGAAGACTAGCTTTTACTGATTCTAAATTCTCTACAAATAGATACACAGCGTTAAAGATTGAAAACTCGTTTAATGCATCTTTAAATTCATAATCGTTTATTTTCTTTACAGTCTTTAAAGAAAAGTCTTCCAAGAAAACTTCTCCTACATCAGTTCCGTCTTTGGAATAATACCAGCTTTCTCCCGGGTTTAATCCGCCATCATAATTTTCTAAAGTATTCACATCTACAAAAATTAGCATAGCGGCGTTTCCATAATCTGTAAAATTTTCAAGTTTTTCTACAATCTTATAATTTTTGCCATCCTTTTCTCCCACTGACATACCGTAATTTATACTAAAATCATTTTCTAGAGATCCACCTTTATTTTCAACAATTTCTCTCACATCTTTTAATACTTCGTGTCTTTCACTAGATAAAGAATGGTTAATACGCAAAGTAAAGTCTCTAGGAATCATATCGTCAATAGTTTTATTAGAAGTATAATAGAGTCCAACTGCAGAGGATAACAAAACTAAAGCAGCACAGCTCATTATACAAATACTTGCAAGTCCACTAGAGTTTTGTTTAATTCTCTGTCTCAATCCTGAAATCGCCACAAAATTATTTGTTTTATAGTAAAAGTTTTTATTTAACTTTAACGTATTCAAAATTGTCGAACTAATTGCGCTAAATCCAAGATAAGTCCCAACTATAACTAAAATTACAGCAAGGAAAAATGATTGTATCGCATAAAATGGGCTTTCTAAGGTGAGAGCAATGTAGTAACCTGCACCTATACATCCGGCTCCTAAAATTGCCATAATTGGAGTCGGAATAAGATTTCTTTCAATTTTTCTAGAATCTTTCAATAAATCTAGTGAGCTACTTTTATAAATGTCATACAATCTAGAAATTCCAATAATAGCACTTATAATCAAAAAATATGCGAAAGTTTTTAGAGAATAACTTAAATTTGGAACAAAAGGACTTTCCCC
>JAEZYW010000119.1 GCA_023418835.1 Bacillota bacterium
CGTATGGAGAGCGACAGAGTTCTTTAATGACATTAAAAATATAAGTGATATTTCAATCCACGCTCTCGTATGGAGAGCGACTATAAAGCCAATGGTAGCGATTACATCAAGATATAATTTCAATCCACGCTCTCGTATGGAGAGCGACAATAGCTATGTAAAGGTGGTTAAAAATGCTATCGAATTTCAATCCACGCTCTCGTATGGAGAGCGACTGCATTTTTTAGCCATTTCAAAGTTTTTTGAATCGTAAAAATGCAATAAAACGATTAAATATTGATATTAACATATCAATTTCACGCGAAGGTCAAGGCTTTTTATGTTCATAAGCAGTTCGCTAAACTAATAAAAATCCTTTATCCGGATTATATGTTTCATCTAATCCTATGGATTCCACTCTTCTTTCCCAATTTTTACCAAGATAATAAAATCTAATACTATCTTTCTCATTATCAATAATTTTTTTAAGACTTCTTTTTAAGTCAATCATCTGAGCTGGAGTTATACTACATTCAAACACTGAGTTCTGAACTCTTTGCCCATAATTAGTACAAATTTTAGCTACATTTCGCAATCTTCTTTTTCCATCATTAGATACGGTTTCAACATCATAAGTTATTAGTACAAGCATAATTATCCTTTCATCAAAAATGGGGGATAAGATTCTAAATCTCCTCTAATATATCTATTTAACAACATTGATTGTACATGAGGAAGTAAGCCAATTTTTATTTTTTCTTTAAGAAAAGGATGTTCGATTATATCATGCTTTCTTTTTTGCCAATATTCTAGCACTTTATCTCTCCCCTTTTCATTTAATAAAATAGCTCCATTTTCTTTTTCTATAAAATGATTCTTATTAATTATGGAAAGGTTTATCATAGATAAAGCAGATCTATCACATAAGAAACCACGAAATTCCTCTAATAAATCTAAAGCCATGCTACATCTCCCTGGTCTGTCTACATGAAAAAAGCCTACATAACTGTCGATGCCGACACCTTCCAGAGCAGATTGAATATCATAAGTAAGCATACTATAAAGAAACGACAATAAAGCATTTAGCCTGTCTAACGGTGGCCGTTTACTTCTTTCAATAAAATAAAAATCTTTTCTTTGATTAATAATTAACTCGTCAAAAACACTGAAATAAACTCTAGCAATTGTACCCTCAATACCTCTAATTTGATCTTTATCTTCAGAGATTCTAATCTCATCCATTAAATTAGTTATTGAATCTATTGCAAATAAAATTCTTTGGGTATCTATTTTATCTTTATGATCCCGAAGTGCACGTTGCAATATCTTTTTTGAATTATAGGCTTTAGAATAAATTAAATTAGAGGTAAACTCCACTGATTCAACTCCATCAGCCATTTGATACTGCTTTCTTCGTAATAAGACATTACCGTTAGTTTCTCCGATGACCCTTCCACAAAACCTACCATAAGGCGTAAAAAATGACAGCAATAAATTTTTTTCATTACAAAATTTCATTAAAGATGGACTTACCCCAACATAACTGAAGGATACTATTCCATCTAAAATATGGATAGGAAATCTTCCTATGGTTTTACCCTCTTCTAATATTACTACATTCTCACCTTCTTTAGATAAATAAACATTCTCTTTACTTATATAAAGTGTATTTAATAGTTTTTTCATATTTGCTCTCCATATAGGTAGTTTTCAATAGATCTACGTTTTTTTGTCAACCTAGGCATACACAAATCATAAAGAGAGCATAAAGTACAGTTTTTAAAAAATTCAGCCGATGGCGTAGTTTTATTTTCGTACATTTCATGCATTTTTGTACTTAATTCTTTAACTTCTTTTCTCAATTCTGATGTTATACTTATTATTTCTCTACTTTTTGTTGAAAAGTAGTACAAATCTGATGAATTTATATCAACACCTAAACTTTCTTCCAAGCAAATAACTTGAGCTCCTAGTTGTACCTCATCTCTTCTATCTCTCTTTTTTTTACCTCTCTTATATTCAACAACTTTCGGAAGCCACTTACCCTTCTTGCCAGCAATTTCAACTCCTTTTTCATCTCTTTTGAATTCTACAATATCTAGAATTGCAGAAAATCCTAATACTTTTGAACTAACTGGCATAGATCTACTAATAAAAATATCTTTTCTTTTTTCTTTAAGAAACGGAATATCCGCTTTTTCATGAAGAATTTGTCCTTCCGCTGTAAATTCATTTTCTTTCCACACCTGCTCAATATGGATTAACGCCCATTGTCTCTTGCAAAAATAAAAATGTTGAATTCCACTTAGCATTAAGAATTCATCTTCTTCGTAAATTCTCATTATATTCCTGGTATTCTTGTAACTTTTAAACCTAGTTTTTCGTATTCATCTAGTTTGCTTTCATTAAGCCTGAAGTTGTAATCTTCATATTTAGGTTCAATATTTTCAGTGTCTAGTAAATCCCATTCCACTAAATTTTTTATTTTTGCACTTGAAACATTTCCAATTTTACAACTATGTTCAAACCAATAAATATCTTTTACTTCCATGGAACCGTCTGGTCTAGCAGAAGACAAATCATTAACAAATAAAGTTCTTAAAGATTCTTTTAGAACTTCTAAGTCTTCTTTATTAAATCCAGTCTTTTCTGCGTAATAACAGTTTACACTTCCTTGAACTAAATACACTCCAAATTCTATAAAGTGCTTGCTGCCCATCGTGTCAGAAGATCTTGTTTTTCCAACTGCTGCTTCCATACCATTTACACTTCTAGTAATTTGCATTGTAGAGACATCAACTGGCTCAAGAGACTTCGCAATAGCTATAGATACAGGACCTCTGATGCCTATCGATCTCTTCTGATATGTTATAACTTGACCAAAAGCTCTGACATCCATCCATTTTTTACAAGACTCTTCTTCTACTATTTCATCTTTTTCTTTCGAATCAAAAATGGAGCCAAATCTTTTTTCCAATGATGTGAAGCCATCGTCACTTCTATACGAAGACTTTACAAAAATTTCATTGCCCATATCTTGCATTCTATTTCTAATCTTTCGTTTTATACAAACATCGCTTATTTCTCCAAACCCCCTAGCATCAGTTCGCGGCATGTTTTCAGCTAGTGGGTCACCATTGGGG
>JAEZYW010000161.1 GCA_023418835.1 Bacillota bacterium
TCAGAAAGATATTTTCTTCCATATCCTTGTTCATTCTCTCTTACAATTTTTAATTTCGTTTCATAATCATATTTTGACATTAAAATACCCCCTAATCCATGTCCGGATTTAGGGGGTCACTACAAAATCAGAGGATTATATTTATTTTCCTATAGAGTTGAACTTTTTAGTCATTTGTCCTATTTTTCTAGAAATAGTGTTTTTATGGATTACATTTTTAGATGCTGCTTTTCTTAATTTTCTTTCTGCTATGTTAAGGTATTTTTTTGCATTATCAGTATCTGCACCTTCTACAGCTTCTTCAAATTTCTTTACATAAGTTTTGATTTGAGATTTTAAAGACTTATTTCTAAGAGCATTTCTCTTAGCAATTTCAGCTCTTTTCAATGATGATTTAATATTTGCCATTTTAACACCTCCAAACGTGGTAAATCTTTACGTAAGATCTATTATAGTAGAATTTTTATAAATTATCAATAAATAATTATAAAAAATCCATATAAATTCGAATTATACTGTTATAATAAGCTTATAGCCTATAAATACTTTATTAAATAAGAAAATAATGTTACAATACTAATATTGAAAAGAGGTAGATGATTATGGAAAGAGGTAATGTTTCTGATAAAGAAACGAAAAAGTCTTTTTTTAGTGAATTATTTAGTTGGATTATGGCAATTGTATTTGCTGTGATTTTGGCATTATTCATAAAAACATTTATTTTTAATACGACAATAGTAGATGGAAATTCCATGTATCCAACATTAGAAAACGGAGATAAGTTAATCTCCCTTAAAATATCTTTACTTTTTGACAAACCAGACAAGGAAGATGTGGTCATATTCGACTCTCCCCTAAACCCTAAAGACGATTACATCAAAAGAGTAATTGCAGTAGAAGGGGATGAAGTTAGAATTTCTGATGGCCTTGTCTATGTCAATGGAAAGAAGTTAGACGAATATTATATAGAAAATGGAGTTAGTACCCAATTGGATAACAGTGTCGATCACTGGAAAATTGGAGAGGGAATGGTATTTGTCTTAGGGGACAATAGAAATTATAGAGCCTCAACTGATTCAAGAGTTTTTGGAGAAATACCTATAGATAAAATAAAGGGTGAAGCTGTTTTTAGATATTACCCTCTAAACAAAATTGGAGTGATACGTTAATTAATGGAGAATATTAGAAATTTTTCAATAATAGCACATATTGATCATGGTAAATCCACTTTAGCTGACAGACTTATTGAAAGAACTGGTGCCTTTACTGAAAGGGAAATGGAGAATCAAGTTCTCGACAATATGGACTTAGAGAGAGAAAGAGGAATTACTATAAAACTAAAAGCCGTAAGATTATATTATACGGCTTTAAATGGAGAGAAATACATCTTAAACCTTATAGACACCCCAGGGCATGTGGATTTTAGTTATGAAGTTTCTAGATCCCTTGCTGCTTGCGATGGGGCTATTTTAGTTGTAGATGCTGCTCAAGGAATTGAAGCTCAAACTTTAGCAAATGTATATCTAGCCTTAGATGAGGATTTAGAGATTGTACCTGTAATAAATAAAATTGACTTGCCTAGTGCAGAGCCAGACAGAGTAAAAGCAGAGATTGAAGATATTATTGGATTAGATACGGAAGGTTCCCCTTTAGTTTCAGCAAAAACGGGTTTAAATATCGACGACGTTTTGGAAAGAATAATTGAAAAGATACCTTCGCCAAAGGGAGATAAAAATGCTCCTTTAAAAGCCCTGTTATTTGATTCAATATATGACTCTTACAGAGGGGTAATTTGTTTTATTAGGGTTTTTGACGGGGTCATTAAACCAGGAATGGAAATCAAGTTTATGGCTACTGATGCTTCATTTGAGGTAGATGAAGTTGGCTATATTTCAAAGGGACAAGTATTGACAGAAAAATTAGAAGCTGGAGAAGTTGGATTTTTTACAGCTTCAATAAAAGACGTTAAATATGCTAGAGTTGGGGATACTGTAACAGAAAAAAATAACCCAACATCCCAAGCCTTACCAGGTTATAAAGAAGCTACTTCTATGGTATATTGTGGGATTTATCCTGCAGAGGGTGAAGAATTTACAGTAATAAGGGATGCCCTTGAAAAATTACAAGTAAACGATGCTGCCTTGTCTTTCGAACAAGAAACATCTAAAGCCCTAGGATTTGGATACAGATGCGGATTTTTAGGTCTTCTTCATATGGAGATTATTCAAGAAAGATTAGAGCGTGAATTCGATTTAAATATAATCACAACGGCTCCTTCTGTTATTTATAAAATTACAAAAACAGATGGAACAGTTTTAGAGATACAAAATCCTTCAAATTTGCCACCTTTGACAGAAATTTCTAAAATGGAAGAGCCAATCGTAAGTGCTACTATTATGGCGCCATCTTCATATGTTGGTACTGTTATGGAGTTGTGCCAAAGTAAAAGAGGAGTCTTTAAAAATATCGAATACTTAGATACTACGAGAGTTAGTATCCACTACGATTTGCCTTTAAATGAAGTGGTTTACGATTTTTTTGACGCTTTGAAATCTAAAACGAGTGGCTATGCCTCTTTGGATTATGAAATCAAAGGATATGAAGAAAGCGAACTAGTTAAGTTAGATATATTAATTAACGGAGAGCTTGTAGACGCCCTTTCCCTAATAGTTCATAAAGATAAGGCTTATGAAAGGGGAAGAACAATTTGCGAAAAACTTACAGACGAAATACCGAGACATCAATTTGCAATTCCAATTCAGGCGGCAATTGGAACTAAGATTATAGCTAGAGAAACCATTAGAGCACTAAGAAAAGACGTTTTATCTAAATGCTACGGTGGAGATATTTCGAGAAAGAAAAAACTTCTTGAAGCCCAAAAAGAAGGTAAGAAGCGTATGAGACAAATTGGATCTGTAGAAATTCCTCAAGATGCATTTTTAGCTGTGTTGAAATATGACGAAAACTAATTTGGGAATTTATTTGCATATTCCTTTTTGCCAGCAAAAATGTAATTATTGCGATTTCAACTCTGGTTGTTATTCAACAGAGACGCAAGAAAAATATTTGGACTCTCTTTTAAGTGAAATTAAATTAGAGTCCAATTTTTACAAAGATTATTTAGTAAATTCTATATTCATAGGAGGAGGCACTCCTTCTTTATTGGCAAAAAAGAATATTGACAATGTGGTAAATGCGTTAAATAAAAATTTTGACATATCAAAGGATATTGAATTCACTATCGAAGTAAATCCAAATTCTATTGACAGAGATAAATTAGATTTTTATCGAAACTTAGGCATCAATAGGTTAAGCATAGGAGCCCAATCTTTTGTAGATAAAGAATTAATTACTCTGGGAAGAATTCATTTAAAAGACGACATTATTCAAGGGGTTGAGGATGCAAAATTCGCAGGATTTGAAAATATAAGTTTAGATTTGATGACTGGAATTCCTTTTCAAACCATGGAATCTTTAAAATACTCCCTTAAAATGGCGGTTTCATTGGATGTATCCCATATATCTGCATATAGTTTAATAGTTGAATCTGGGACACCTTTTGAAAAAATGCATAGAAAAGGGAAACTCCATCTTCCAAGTGAAGAGGAAGAAAGAAAAATGTATCACGACTTAAGAGATTTCCTAATTGAAAATGGATTTGTCCACTATGAAATTTCTAATTTTGCAAAACCAGGCTTTGAGTCTAGACATAATATAAAATATTGGGAGTGTAATGATTATTTGGGCTTAGGCTTAGGTTCCCATTCTCGAATTTCCAATACTAGAATAGAAAATATTGGGGATATTCATAAATATATAAATAACTCAGAAAATTCCAAATCCCTTATAGAAAGTAAATCTACTCTTACAAAAACAGATGAAATAAATGAAAAGTTGATAATGGGAATTAGGTTGATAAAAGGCATTAACATTGAAGATCTTAATGAGGAGTTTGAAATAGATTTTTTAAGAGAATATTCCAAAGAGATTGATAATAATCTAAAAATGGGTTATATAACAATAGAAGATGGATATATGAAACTCACAAATAGAGGGTTAGATTTTTCAAATTTGGTAGAATTAGAATTTTATAGGATAGAGGGATAAAATGCTTTTCACTAGTTTTATAAACAAAAGAAACAACTTCGAAATAAGGGATATTTGGAATTATTTGCAAAAATATGGCGTGGAATTTGATAATCCTGAAAGAACTGCCGTAGTAAGGGATGATGGAAAGATTGTTGGAACGGGATCTGTAGACGGCAAAGTAATGAAATATTTTTTCATTGAAGAAGAATATAAGGGACAGGGAATATTGGCAAATCTATATAATGCTCTTTTAACCTACTTATTAGATAACAACACTTTAGAGCACTATGTATTTACAATTCCCAGCAACGATTATATATTCAAAGGAATAGGGTTAAGGGAAGTAATTTCTACAGATAGGGTCATTTTATTCGAAGGTGGTTTTTCATCTTATGGCAATTGGATAAACTCTATAAAAAATAAATTAAATCCCAATGCAGCTACAAGAGGTGCAGTGGTTGCCAATTGTAACCCCATGACAAAAGGACATAAGCATTTAATAGAATATGCCAAGGAAAAAGTAGATGAGCTAATTGTTTTTATTGTAGAAGAAAATAGATCTGCTTTTACAACCCAAGAAAGATACTCTATAGTAAAAGACGAGTTTAAAGACGACGATAAAGTTGTCGTAGTTTTAGGAGGGGCGTACATAATCTCCCAAGCAACTTTTCCAACTTATTTCATTAAAAAAGTCGACGAAACGACTGATATCTATACAGAACTTGATGCGACTATCTTTGCTAAAAAAATTGCAAAGGACTTGGACATTGACATAAGATTTGTAGGAGATGAGCCCATAGATTTATTGACGGCAAAATATAATGAGAACTTAAGGAAAAGTTCTGAAAAAAATAATTTATTACTTGAAAAAATTGACAGAATTAAGGATAATGGAGATTATATAAGCGCTTCAAATGTAAGAAGGCTTATTAGCCAAGGTAGGGTGGAAGAAACTTTTCCTATTTTGGCAGATAGTACAAAGCGATTTCTAGAAAGTGAAGAGGGAATCAAGCGAATTGAACAAATTCAAAGGAAACGGAGTTAATATAAATTATGAAGAAATTGTTAGCATTTTTGATTATAATTGGCTTAATATTTGGAGGAGTCTACTTCTTTTTATTCAGAGAAGTGGAATCTCAAGAGGTTTCTACTCTCTATAATGACTTAAGACTTGTCTATCAAGGGGATTTGCAGCCAGCCGAAGCTGGAAAGGTGGTTTCTGGTCAGGTTTATCTTTCCTACAAAAACGTATAATCCCAAAGATTTTGAAGAAAGATTATACGATTTTTGGATGGAAAATGAATATTTTAAAGCAGAAATAGATGAGAATAAAAAACCTTTTACTATTGCTATGCCC
>JAEZYW010000163.1 GCA_023418835.1 Bacillota bacterium
TATTCGCCAAATATTTATATCCGAAACCATCTAAATTCTCTCTAACTATTTCTAATTTTAATTCATAACCATATTTCCCCATTAAAATACCCCCTCATCCGTGTCCGGATTTGGGGGTGCACTACATAAAGTGGATGACCCTATTATTTTTTATTGATTTACTTTTTCAATTTTAATTCCTGTATCAATTCCATTGATGTCATATATCTCTAAATCTTTTCCTTCAAAATCCACTTCGGCTGCTAAGACTTCTGATTTAAAATGTTCCAAATCTTCTTTTAAAGCTTTTGTGATAACCTCATCTGACTGAAGATGAACTATAATGTTATCTAAAACTTCCAAGTCTTCTTGTTTTCTTAGCTGTTGAACCTTTGAAATTATTTCCCTTACATATCCTTCACTTCTAAGTTCTTCACTTATATGCGTGTCTAGAATGATAAAGACGTTGTTTTCAGAACTAACATCAAAGCCTTCTTTTCCATGGATATTTATCATCACATAATCTTTAGATATTTGAGTGTCTTCACCATCTAAATTTATTGTGATTTCTTCTTCTCTTTCAAGTTTTTCTACAAATTCTCTAGGTTCGATTTCACTTAAATATTTTCCAAAAGATTTTATCTTTGAGCCAAGAATTGAACCTGCTATTTTAAAATTCGGCTTTAGGGAATAGTTCATGTATTCCGTTATATCCTTTGCAAATTCTACATTTTTTACATTCAATTCTTCTTTAATTAACTCAGTAAGATCCCCTATGGTTTCTTCATAGCTACCGTCTATTACTACATTAGAAAGGGGCTGTCTAACTTTTATTTGAGCATTTTCCCTTGAAACCCTACCTAAGGAAACTATGTTTCTAACTAAATCCATTTTTTCTTCAAGGGGTTCATCTATTAATTTTTCATCTGACTCAGGGAAATAATCTACATGAACCGAAACTTTTCCCGTAAGGTTTTGATATATTTCTTCTGCAATAAAAGGCGTTATTGGAGCAATCATTTTAGTAAGACCTAAGAGAACTTCATAAGTCGTATTGTAAACTGATTTTTTATCGTCGTCGTATTCTGACTTCCAAAATCTTCTTCTATTTCTTCTAATATACCAGTTAGAAAAATCCTCAAGTAAGAACTCTTGAATATCTCTTACAACTCTATTTACTTCAAAAGAGTCCATATTGTCTCTTACTGATTTGATTAAGCTATTGTATCTTGAAAGCAACCATCTATCAATTTCCGGTCTATCTTCATAAGGAACGTTAAATGAAGTGATATCTATATTATCAGTTTTTGCATAGAGACTTAAGAAGTTGTATACATTTCTTAAAGTTCTAAAGAATTTAGATTGAACTTCTTTTATATCTTCTTCATTGAATCTCGTTGGAACCCATGGTGGAGAAACGTAAACTAAATACCAACGCAACGCATCTGCACCATATTTTTCAAATAATTTATTGGGTTCTACTGTATTTCCTCTAGATTTAGACATTTTCTTTCCGTCTTTATCTAAAATTAGGTCGTTTACAAGTACATTCTTATATGGAGATTTTCCAGTTACATATGTTGCAATACTTATTAAACTGTAAAACCATCCCCTAGTTTGGTCTATACCTTCATTTATAAAATCCGCTGGGAATAATTCATCAAAGTTTTCTTTGTTTTCAAAAGGATAGTGATGTTGAGCAAATGGCATAGAACCACTGTCAAACCAAACGTCAATTACATCTTCTTCCCTTTTCATTGTTCCGCCGCAATCACATTTTATATGAACATCATCCACATACGGTCTGTGCAGCTCAATAGATTCGTCTATATCTTCAATGGCTCTTTCTACTAATTCTGCTCTGGAACCAACGCTTGTAGTATTACCGCAATCGTGACATTTCCAAACAGGTAGAGGAGTTCCCCAGTATCTAGATCTAGAAATTGCCCAATCGTTTAGGTTTTCTAGCCAGTTTCCAAATCTTTTTTCTCCTACGTAATCTGGATACCAATTTACACCATTGTTATTTTCAATCATCTTTTCTTTGTAATCTGTAACTTTTATATACCAAGATGGTTTAGCATAATAAATTAATGGTTTGTCGCATCTCCAGCAGTGAGGATAATTGTGTTCAACTTTTTGTCTTCTATATAATAAATTTTCATCATAAAGGTAATGAATAATATTATGATCTGCATCCATTACAAACTGTCCACGCCAAGGTGTGTCTATAAATTCTCCCTTGTCATCTACAGGATTTAAAACTGGAGCATCGTATCTAAGACCAGTGTTATAGTCATCTTCACCAAAAGCAGGTGCAGTGTGAACAACCCCTGTACCATCTGCAGTAGTTACATAATCTGCTAAGGTTACGAAGAAAGCTTTTTTGTTTACACTTAAAAATGGCATTAATTGTTCATATTCGATGTGCTCCAACTCTTTACCTAAGAATTCATCTACAATTTCATATTCGTCAACTAATACAGTGTCAACTAAATCTTTAGCTAAGATATAGGTTTCCCCGTTGTTTTTAACTCTAACGTAAGTAACCTCAGGGTTAACAGTTAACAAAACGTTGGAAGGCAAAGTCCATGGAGTAGTCGTCCAAACTAGAAAATATTCATCTTTATCTTTTATTTTAAATTTTACATATACAGTTTCTGTTTTATCTAGTTTGTATCCTTGTGCCACCTCGTGGGACGCAAGTCCAGTACCACATCTTGCACAGTAAGGAAGTATTTTATGACCTTCATATAAGAGATTGTCCTTGAACATACTGTCTAATATCCACCAAACAGTTTCAATATAGTCATTGTCCAAAGTTATATAGGGATTATCCATATCGATGAGATATCCCATTCTCTCTGTCATGTCTCGCCATTCTTTTTCATACTCGAATACTGACTCTTTACAAATTTGATTGAACTTTTCAATTCCAAATTTTTCAATATCTTGTTTGTTTTTTAGACCTAACTTCTTTTCAACTTCAATTTCAACTGGAAGACCGTGAGTATCCCAACCAGCCTTTCTATTAACTTTAAATCCTCTCATTGTTTTATATCTACAAGTCAAGTCCTTTAAAGTTCTAGCCATTACGTGGTGTATACCAGGTCTACCATTTGCAGTAGGTGGTCCTTCGTAAAAAACAAAATTTGGAGAGTTCTCTCTTTCCTTTAATGACAAGTCTAAAAGATCAATTTTATTCCAATATTCAATTAATTCTTTTTCTCGCTCGTCCACTTGCTTTTCAGATAGTTCCCTCAGCAATTCCAAAAAAACCATTCCTCCTTTAATATTAAAAATCCCTACTTTCAAATAGGGATCTAAACTCTTTGAAAATCTATCAATATTATAGTTTATATTAGCAAAATTTTCAAAAATTTATAAACTTATTTTTAAATCATTTTTGTCAATTATATCTTGAAACGTAACGCTCTTAAAGTTTTTAATTATATCTTCTTGAATTCTAAACAATTCGTGATGAATCTCACAAACTCCGCCTACAGCTTCACAATAATTATCTGCAATACAATTATTAATCACCATTTCTCCAGAAATCGATGAATAAACATCATATAAAGATATATCCTTTGCATTTTTGGCTAATACATATCCACCCTTGGGTCCTCTAACAGAATCTATTAGACCTGATAATAGAAGTTTTCTCAAAATTCTATATGTAAATCTTTCAGGAATAGAAAGTTCATCAGATAGATCTTTGGATCTTAGCTTTGTTCCCTCAGGACTTTTTACAAATTTAAAGATTATTCTATACGCGTAATCGTTTTCTAAATTTAACCTCATTTTACCTTCCTCTTCTAATAATATTTGATCCTGCTGCATAAGCGCTTGACCAAGCCCATTGGAGATTATATCCTCCACAATCTCCATCGACATCTAAAACTTCACCAATAAAATATAAGTCATCAATTAATTTCGATTCACAGGAAGTGTCTTTAATTTCTAAAGTATCCACCCCTCCTGTGGTGCTCTGAGCATTTCCAAAGCCTTTATACCCACTTATATTAAATCTAAAGTCGGACAAAACGTTTACTATAACTTTCATTAACTCTTCGTCATAGTAAATTGTATCAATTCTTTTATTTAAATGAAATTGTACCATATTTATTACAGAATGTATAATTTTTTTATTAATTATACCTATAAAAAATTCTTCTACTTTTAAACCACTCAAATTTTTCATTCTACTTTTTATCATGGTTTCTATTTCTTTTTTCTCAATCCCAACGAGATTAACGCCTACTTCTACATTATGGCCTTCTTCCAAAGACTGAATGGCTTTCCTAGATAGGTCTAAAATTGCAGGTCCACTTAAGCCGTAATCTGTAAATAAAACATCTCCTGTCTTTGTGGATACCTTTTCCCTATTTACATATAGTGACGCTTCAGTGTCTATTCTAACGCCTTTTAGAGCCTTTATTCTACTATAATCACTTTCCAGTTGAACTATTGTAGGATATTGATTTATTATATTATGACCAAATTCTTTTCCAATCCTATATCCGATGCCGTCAGAGCCGCTGGAGGGCATAGCCATACCCCCTGTTGCAACTACTAATACATCTGATGAAAATTCTCTAGATCCTTTTAGTCTAAATTTTTTTCCTACTTTTGAAACTTTATCGATTTTTTCTCCTAGGACAATTTTTACTCCTAGCCTATTTAATTCAAATCTAATTAAATCCAACACACTAGAGCCTTGCAAAGAAAGGGGATATACTCTCCCATTTTTTTCTGAAATGGGATAGATTCCTATTGTCTTTAGGTACTCTATTGCATCGTTATTGTCAAATTGCTCAATTATTTTCATGGGAAATTCTTTATTTTCAGAGTGAAAATTGCTTTTATCTAATTGAAGATTTGTGTAGTTGCATCTTCCATTTCCTGTTGCTAAAAGTTTTTTACCCACTCTATCATTTCTTTCAAAAATTACGACCTCTTCATTTGGCAATTCCCGCTTAACTATAATTCCAAGGAGCATTCCAGCTGCTCCTCCTCCAATAATACTAATATTCATGTGTCTCCTTTTAATCAACGCTCTTTAGCGCTTCAACCATATCTATGTTCTTTAATTTAATGTGCATCATTATCATTACTATAAACGTGAAAAATAGTGTCAAAACAGAAGATATTCCAAAGGCAATTGGGTAGTTTGGATATCCAAACATAATATTTGTGGGAGCAAAGGAATTAATGACAAAGTCTACAATTAACTTCCCTAAAGCCATTCCCCCAATAATGCCGATTACTGATAACATAAAAGTTTCTTTATAAACGTATTCAGTCAATTCTTTTGGAAAGAAACCCAACACTTTCATCGTAGAGAGTTCTCTAATTCTTTCAGAAACATTTATATTGGTTAAATTATATAATACCACCAAAGAAAGTAACATAGCTATTAAAACGATAATATAAATTACCATGTCAATGGAATTAACCGTTTCTTCCATGGCGTCTTTTGCAATACTTGTAGATATGGAAGTTATTACATTTTTATCTATTAAAATTTCTTTGGCAGTTATACTTTCTTTCTCTGAAGAATTATCCACTAAATCCGCTAATAGCATATTAGGTTTTGGCAAATCCCCAATAAGTTTTTCAAAATAGTCTCTTGTCATATACATATTGTGTCCAATGTAATATTCTGAGATTCCTTTTACTTCCATTTCGCGAGTTTCATCTTCTATTTCCACTTTAAAGGTATCGCCAATTTTTAAATCCATCAAACTAGCCAACTTTTCTGTCAATATTACTCCATCATCAGAAAATTCTATGAGATTTTTGCTCTTTCTAGTTCTAAAATTGTTAATTTTATCTAGATTATCGTCCAAATCCACAATTAGAGCAACATCTTGAGTTCCTATTCCAGGTATTTGTAATTTTAGCATTCTAGTATTAGTTATAGCAAGATTCTCTACATTGCTATTATTTTCGATATTACTTATAGTTTTTTCTAAATCACTACTTTCCAATTCTTCTTCAATTGAAAACATTACATCATAGTTTTGAATTTCCTCAAATTGAACTTTGACAACATTTTTAATGGAAAATTTCATACCAAATCCTAAAATTAGAATCGCCATACAACCTGCCACTCCAATTATGGTCATGGACATTCTGCCTTTATATCTAAATATATTTCTAGCTGTAATTTTGTTCATAAATCCTAAGTTGTTCCATATAAATCCAATTCTCTCTAGAAACATCCTAGAACCAGCTTTGGGTGCTTTTGGTCTCAATAAAGAGGCGGTATTTTCTTTTAATGTTTTATTAGCAGATAAATAGGCTGAATAAGTTGTGGTTATTAACGCCAATACCATTCCCATCATAAACAAAAATCTAGATGAAAAAGAAGGGGGATTTTCAAAAATCATTCCCTCCATATAAATAACATATATGAGAGGTCCTACGATTTTTTGCCCAATTACATTACCTAAAATAGTCCCGATTGCTCCAGAAATTCCTCCAAATAAAATAAATTTAGAAGAAATTATATCTTTTGTGTACCCTAATCCTTTGTAAGTTCCTATTAAAACCCTTCTTTCGTCTACCATTCTAGTCATAGTAGTAAAGGCTACTAACAAGGCTATTAATAAGGCCAGAATTGACAAAACTATTGCTAGGATTCTTAAACTTTTTGGATAACCTGCTATTGTCATATAATTATTATTGGAATTTCTAGAATCTATTATAAATTTAGGCTCTTTAAGTTTGATTAGCTCAGCTTTCGCATCTAAAATCTCAGCTTCTCCTTTGGAAATCTCTTTTAAAGCGTCACTGGATTTTTCCTCAAACTCCTTTTCACCTTCTTCAAACTCTTTCAATCCCTCTTGGTATTCCTCTAAACCCTCTTCATATTTTCTTTTTCCCTCTTTTAATTCCAATAGACCTTGTTTGTAATCTTCTTCTCCTTGTTCTAAATCTCTTTTTCCTTCTTCTAGTTCTCTTCTTCCTTTATTTATCTCATTTTCTAAGGTCTTTTCTCCATCCCTTAAGTCAATTAGTCCTTGATTGTATTTCGCTTCTCCATCCCTTAGTTCTCTTTCTCCTTTTTCTAATTCCAATCTTCCTTCTTCAACTTTATCAATCCCCTCTTGAAGTTCAGCTCTTCCCTTTTCCAATTCAATTTTAGCCTTGTCCAGTTGGGATTTTGCCAATCTAAGCTTTTTTTCTCCCTCTTCAATGGATTCATCTGAATAGTCAATGACCTCATCGGAAAGCCTTCCCTCCCTTTGCACTTTTTCAAAATTAGATAATTGATCTTTGTAAGAACTAAGTTCCGCAAGTTTTTTATTTAAATTTCCTTCTTCAGAATTTATTAAATTATTTAAATCTCCAATCTTTTCTTCGATAGCCTCTTTGTCCTCTGATGTTTCTAAAATGCTTTTATTGTATTCTAGTTGTGCTTTATAATTAGAAATATTGGTTTTATGAGACTCAATTTGAGATTCTAGGGAAGTTATTTTAGATTCCAGTTCTTCTTTATTTTTAATCTTATTTATTTCACCTAGTCTTATTTCTTTGCTGATTCTAATTTTTTCCTTCATTTCATCTAGCTCTCTCCTACCGTCTTGGTAGAGCTTCAAATTGTCGTTATATAATTTTTCTCCATCAGCAAATTCCTTTTTCCCAACTTCCAGTTCTCTTAAGCCATCTTCGTATTCTTTTCTACCTTCTGAAAGTTTTTTTCTAGCATCATCCAGTTTTATCTTGGCATCTTCTAATTCCCTCTTGCTTTGTTGAATTTCATTTCTGCCTTTAATTTCTGCCTCTTTTAACTCAATTAGTCCATCTTCGTACTTTTTCCAACCGTCGTTTAAATCTCTCCTAGCTTCCATTAGAGATATTTCTCCTTCTTTTATCTCAATTTCAGCATTTAACAAATCTATTTTACCTTGGTCTAATTCTTCTCTGCCCTCTTCAAGTTCTTTTTTTGCTTCCTCTAATTCCCTTTTAGCGTCTTCTATTTCCATTTCGGCTTCTTTAATTTCTTTGCTAGCCTTTTCTTGGATTTCTTCTCTTCTGGTTTTAGGTCTATCTTCAAAGGAATCCTCTAAATTTTTTAAAAGGATTTGAAGACTTTCTTCGTATTCATTACTTGAACTGTCTAATCCTTTTAATTCAATTCCTTTTATGAAGGATTTAGTAAAATAATCGGTGTCAAAAGATTGATCAGTGACGTATCCAAAAGAACTTATCAATCCACTACCCAAGGTAGAAACGTCTCTAGAAGTTTTAGAAAGATGATCTAAGGATCTAACAAAGCCTACAACTTCAAAATTATTAGAATGTAGCTCCTCAATATCTTCTTCATTTTTTTCATTTACAAATTCAATTTTGTCTTGGAGATTAATTTTTTCTTTAAAAAAGTCATAACTTAAAACCATCTCATTGGAATTTTTAGGAAGTCTGCCTTCCATCAAAATTAAAGTATTAATATCATTTGAAAAATTCTCTATTCTAATTATTTCTGATGTGTCTTTTAAGAATAGATCTACAGATTTTATCATCTCAAAATCATCTACTAAGGGATTTGAACCGATGATTATCTCATCAGTTTCAGTTAATCCCCCTGTAGATGTTATAACTACATCATATAAATTATTATCTTCATATTGTTCTTTAGGCACCCTATCTAATAGCATAGTTGCCGTAAAAACTCCAGAAAAGGCTATCATACTTATGGATAACAAAGCCATTATAGAAAAAAATCTTCCTAAGTTAGACTTAATTTCCCTAAGTATATCCTTTATTACAGTTTTGTTCATATTACCACTCAATCTCGTCAATAGAAATTGGATTTGAATTTAAAATTACATCCCTTACTTTTGCATCACTAATTTCAATGAGTTTATCTGCCATGGGAGCAATGGCTTTATTGTGAGTTATAACAATTACCGTTGCACCAAATTCCTCTATTGTATTGTGGAGAAGTTTTAATATTTGCTTACCAGTGTTGTAATCCAGCGCTCCAGTTGGCTCATCGCATAAAAGGAGTTTTGGATTTTTAGCAATTGCTCTGGCAATAGCTGCCCTTTGTTGTTCTCCTCCAGACAATTGAGAAGGAAAATTATCTAATCTGTCTTTTAGTCCTACTTTTACCAATATTTCTTTTGGATCCAGAGGATTTTTTGACAATTCTGTTGCAAGCTCTACATTTTCTAATGTAGTTAAATTTGGAACTAGATTGTAAAATTGAAAAACAAATCCAACGTCATGTCTTCTATACAATGTTAACTCTTTTTCATCGTATTTGGCTATATCTTTTCCGTCAACTATAACTTGTCCATCGTCAGCCTTATCCATACCTCCTAATATATTTAGTAAAGTAGACTTACCAGCTCCAGATGGACCTACGATAACATTAAATTGTCCTTTGTCTATTTCAAAAGTAATACCATTATTTGCAATTATTTTATTTTCGCCCATTTGGTAATACTTATATACGTCTTTTAATTCTACAAATGCCATGATACACCTCAACTATAATAATACACTAATAAAACAAAAATGTCCTAACATTATGTTTAGGACATTTAAATTTCACATATTCTATTGTTATTCAGTTATTAGTCAATCCATCTTCTAGCATGAGAGAAGTTGTTTTGGAAGTAGTATCCATTGATTGGATCTTTTACTATTCTTCCTTGGTTGTTAGATGCATGAATCATCATACCATCGCCGATATACAAACCCACATGAGATATTGTACTGCTTCCACGGCTTGTAAAGAAACATAAATCTCCAGCTTGTAAGTCATTTTCTCCTACTAATGAACCTACTTCTGCCATTTGTCTAGATGATCTAGGCATTTTAACATCAGTAAATTCTCCATATAGAGCATAAACCATTCCTGAGCAATCATAGCCTGCTTTACCTGTGTCACCATAAACGTAAGGTGCACCTAATAAAGTTTCAGCCTTATTAATTATGTTTGCTATAGATCCTGTCGCATTTGAACTTGGACCTCCTGTTGCAGGAACTGATTTTTTCTCAATAGCTTTTTCAGCTACTGGTGCAGATTCTTCTGGCTTTTCAAAAAGACTGATTGAATTTCTAGGAACTTGATATTTATTTTCAGATTCGTCAAATATGATGAAATAATCTTGTTCAAACCATGCTACTTTGACACTATCTCCTCGATTAATAACAAATGTATTAGTACCATTATTTGCGGTGATATTATCTTTCGCAATACCTTCAACAATGTTTCTTATTCTATCAGGATCTAAATCTGATTTATTTGCATATCCAGTTAATCCATCTCCAGTTCTAACAAGAACTTGGTCTCCTCTATTTTCTACAAAAGTCAGATATTCATCTAAAAATAATAATCTTATTACTCCACCTGAACCGTCATATAGAGGTGTATTTTTCAATACAGTATATCCTTTAACGCCATTATCTACCTTGAGAAGATATTCCTTTGGAACGTAAAATCTGGTTCCATCGGAAGACTCTACATGATATGTAGTCTTACTAGCACCTTCTCCAATTATCTCAGCCCTATTATTTGGTCTGTAACTTACTTCAATACCGTTGTTAAGCCTTGCATTGAAGCTACTCACGAAAATTCCCGTGTCTTTAAATCCTATAAGTCCGAAAACTAAGACTAAAATTAGACCTGCTGGAATTCTCATCTTGCTTTTTTGCAACTCTAACACTCCTTTTTCTTTTTTTACTTACTTAGCAAATAGAATTATAATCCATTAGTTAAAAAAAAGCAACAAAAAAGTTACAAAATGTTTACAATTTTGTAAATCTTGTAACTTTTAATCTGAATTTTTAATATTTGAGTACATCTATAAGCCGTGTTCTGTATTCGCTGACCATTAATCTGGACTTATCGTTACCAATAAGTTCTATCGATCTACCATCTGACCTTGCGGTCCCATTTGATCTTTCTCCTGACGGGGTTTACATAGCCATATAATCTCTTATATGCTGGTGAGCTCTTACTTCACCTTTCCATCCTTACCTAGAATCCTAGGCGGTATATCTCTGTTGCACTAGCCTTAGGGTCGCCCCCACTGGACGTTATCCAGCGTCATTTAATGGAGCACGGACTTTCCTCACTTTCGTGCGATCAGCCAATGTACTCTCAGATAATATTATCATATTATAGTTAAATATTCAATCTTTATAAATTACTGTACCCGTATTTCCATTTAAAGCATCTAAAGACTTTTCCAAAGAAGTTATTATGGCATTGCCATTGGGGTTGTTTTCTAAAAATTGTAAACAGGCTTCTATTTTGGGCAACATTGAACCTTTTCCAAATTGTTCTTCTTCAATATATTTATTTACTTCACTGGTACTAATTTTTGAAAGATCTTTCTGATCAGGTTTGTTGAAGTTTATTGCTACTTTCTCTACAGCA
Organism: Bacillota bacterium; assembly: GCA_023418835.1. Lineage (GTDB taxonomy): Bacteria > Bacillota > Clostridia > Tissierellales > Peptoniphilaceae > Neofamilia. The sequence continues at coordinate 11,381 of JAEZYW010000163.1, forward strand.
GTTAGTATTAACAAAGTATCTGCCTTTAGATCCGATGCTAGTTTTGAGCAGGACTTATCTTTGTCTATAACGGCAGGTACTCCTACTAATTCTCCATTTTTTTCTAAAACTGGAATACCTCCACCTCCAACAGTTATTACAACATTGCCTAAGTTGGAAAGCTCCTCAATGGTTTCCAGCTCTACTATTTTTATTGGTGTAGTAGAAGGAACTACTCTTCTGTATCCCCTTCCAGAATCTTCAACGTAAGTATATCCGTTTTTCTTAGACAGTTCCTCTGCCCTTTCTTTCGTATAAAATTGTCCAATGGGTTTGCTAGGATTTCTAAAGGCATCTTCTTTTTCATCTACAATTACCTGGGTCAATATTGTGCTGACGTTTTTATCAATACCGTTATTTCTCAAAGCATTTTTTATGCCCTGTTGCAAATGATAACCGATGTAGCCTTGACTCATAGCCCCACATTCTGGAAATGGCATAAGAGGTAAAGCAGAGTCCACGCTATGTCCGTATTCAAATGCTAAATTTATCATACCTACTTGTGGACCATTTCCGTGTCCAATTATTACATCATATCCATTTTCTACTAATCGAGAAATAGACTCTGATGCTTCTTTAATTAACATTATCTGTTCTTCTGGCGTATCTCCTAGAGCATTGCCACCTAAAGCTACAACAATTTTTTTATTCATATTTTTCCTCGCATTTTTTATTAATTATATATCTCTTTTTAAATAATTTCATTGTGATTGATTATGAACCTTTGTAAATTATTTGTGCATATTACACATTATTATTTAATATCTAAAAGATTTAGGGCAATCTCCAAATTGAAGAGCTCTTCCGGATCTGTTAGGTCTGAATTTAAAATTTCTTTACATCTGTCTAACCTATAAATTACTGTATTTCTGTGTATAAACATCTCCCTTGCCGTTTTAGAAACGTCTCTTTTATTCATAAGCCATCTTTTCAAAGTTTCTCTGTGATCTTCATAATTTTTACTTTCCGCATCGTATAGCTC
>JAEZYW010000089.1 GCA_023418835.1 Bacillota bacterium
TTATTCGCCAAATATTTATATCCGAAACCATCTAAATTCTCTCTAACTATTTCTAATTTTAATTCATAACCATATTTCCCCATTAAAATACCCCCTCATCCGTGTCCGGATTTGGGGGTGCACTACAATAGGTTCCTTTTTTTATACTTTCTTTATAAAATAAATACAATTCAAAATTAAAAAAAAGGGTAGATAAGTAGTAATACATAATTTATGGGAGGTGTTAAAAATTGTATAAGAAAAAGTTTAGGGTGATTGTGTTTCTACTAATATTTATATTAGGCTTATCGGAAGTTTCCTTTGCTGAAACTCAGTCAGATTTAGTCTATGTGGTCCCTGTTAGAGAAGAAATTACTAGAGCCACACAAAGATATATTGATTTAGCAATTAAAGATGCGGAAAATAAAAATGCCAAAATGATATTATTTGAATTGGATACTTATGGAGGCTTAGTTGATGCTACTGAAAATATTAAAAACTCAATAACAGGAACTAATATAGAAACTACTTGTTATATAGATAATAAAGCAGAATCGGCGGGCGTATTGTTTTCAATTTCATGTGATAATATAGTGATGAATTCTTACGGAACAATTGGATCAGCTGAAACAATTCCCAATAACGAAAAAATCTTATCAATGTGGAAATCAATACTGAGAAATGTAGCCCATAATAAGGGTAGAGATCCAGATGTAATTGAAGCTATGGCAGATGTAGACGTGGTCATTGAAGGAGTAAGTGAAAAAGGTAAACTTTTAAATTTAACAGCCCAAGAAGCATTGGATTTGGGAATAGCAGACGGAATTGCAAATTCTCAAAAAGAAGTTTTGGAATTTTTAGGTCTTTCGAATGCCTCAGTTGAGACTGTTGAAGAAGATTGGTCTACAAAAGTCGGTAAATTCCTATCCTCACAACTGGTAAGTAGCGTGTTATTAATAGTTGGTTTCTTAGGAATTATAATTGAATTTTTTGTACCGGGATTTGGTCTTCCAGGAATACTGGGAATGATTTCTCTTTTACTATTCTTTGGAGGAAACCTCATGGTTGGAAATGCAAGCTGGTTTTCGATTATGTTTTTTGTAGTTGGTGTAATACTTCTTATAATTGAAGTCTTTGTGCCGGGATTTGGACTTCCTGGAATAGCTGGAATAATACTGACAATTTTTGGAATTGCAACGTCCATGCAATCAATGGAACAGGCAATAACGGCCATACTTTTAGCGTTAATAACTGCAATAATTGCAGTGGTAATTATCTTTAAGTATGGACTTAACAGCAGAACCTTTAAGAGCATAACTTTGGAAGAATCTATTAGAGGAAGCTCCAATGTAAACGTGGAAGGAAAGATGCTAGTTAAGATTGGAGACAGGGGAGTCACTGCTACTATTATGAGGCCTAGCGGTTTCATAGAAATAGACGAGAATAGATTTGATGCCACAGCAATTTCAAATTACATTGCTAAGGGCGTTGTTGTAGAAGTTGTTCGAATAGAGGGAAGTAAAATAATCGTAAAGGAGATTTAGGATGATCGGATTTGAATCAATATTGACAATATTTGCAATTTTAGCGATAGGTTTTCTAATTATTATGTTCTTTACCTTCATTCCAATTGGATTGTGGGTAACGGCATTTTTCTCAGGGGTTAGAATTAAGTTATCTACACTTGTAGGGATGAGACTAAGAAGAGTTGTACCTAGTCATATCGTTAACCCCCTTATAAAGGCTACCAAAGCTGGATTGGAATTAAACATTGAAGAAATGGAAGCCCATTATCTAGCAGGAGGAAATATTAATACTCTTGTAGATGCACTAATAGCAGCTCAAAGAGCTAATATTCCTCTTACATTTGAAAGGGCAGCTGCAATAGACTTGGCAGGTAGAAATGTTTTAGAAGCTGTGCAAGTTAGCGTTAACCCAAAAGTAATAGAAACTCCTAATATTTCTGCCGTTGCTCAAGATGGTATAGAAGTTATCGTAAAGGCTAGAGTAACAGTTAGGGCAAATATCGACAGATTAGTTGGGGGAGCAGGAGAAGAAACTATTATTGCCAGAGTTGGAGAAGGTATCGTAACGACGGTAGGTAGTTCTAGGTCATATAAACAAGTATTAGAAGATCCAGACAACATTTCAAAAGTTGTATTAGGTAAAGGTTTGGACTCTGGAACGGCTTTTGAAATTCTCTCTATAGATATAGCAGACGTAGACGTTGCTAGAAATATCGGTGCTAAGCTTCAGGCAGATCAAGCTGCTGCAGATAAGAAGATTGCAGAGGCAAAAGCTTCTGAAAGAAGAGCAATGGCACTTGCAAGAGAGCAAGAGATGAAAGCAGAGGTTGTAGAAATGAGAGCTAAAGTAGTAGCTAGTGAATCCCGAGTTCCTCTTGCTTTAGCAGAGGCATTGAGAGAGGGTAAGATGGGTGTTATGGATTATTACAATATGAAAAATGTAATTGCCGACACTGATATGAGAACTTCCATTGCAAAACCAGAAGAAAAGAACGATTCTTCAACTAAAATAGAATAGGATGTGATCTTATGAGTTTTATGGATGCTTTAATACTTATATTTATTGTAAGGGCTATAGTTAATTTCTTTGGAGCATCTAAAAAAAGATCACGTAATCAGAATAAGAAAACCCATTATAACACTCAGGCGGTTCCAAGAACCCCCGAGAGAAAAAACAATAAGGTTTCTCCGCCTCAAAGACAAAAAAGTGGTAGAAATTTGACTTCAATATTAACTGAAATTCAAAAAGAAATAGAAAGAATTGATGGCAAAACAGAGAAACCTTTAGAAGAAAAGAAAAAAAGCTATGCTGAAACTGTGGTTGAAAGAGATAAAAAATCCTCTTATGATGGTCATGTATTAAAACCGCAAGTTTTAAAAACGGAAAGGCAAAAAGAAATTGAGGAGCTTTATGAAGGCATGGGAGGATTGGCCGAAGATAAAATTTCAATTTCAGATATGGAAGATTATCAAATTGCCTTATATGGAGATAGCGATGAAGATTCTCTATTTGATTACGATTCTATGGAAATGGATGCTGAATGGGAAACTGAAGAAGGGTCAATAATAATGGAAATTATTGACGATAAATCCTTTCCTATGGATTTAAAAACGGGGATTATCTTAAAAGAAATTTTAGATAAACCAATTTCAATAAGAAATTAATTTGAAAATGATACCTAACACTTTAATAGGTATCATTTTCTTTACATAGTTAAGAGTTCATATACCTTGCAACATGGAGTTGCTTTGTAGTAAAATGAGATAATAAATAATAGGAATTGAGAGGTAAAAATGACAGGAGTCAACCACAAAATTGATATTAATGTAAATGATCCCAAAATTCTATCTCAGCTTTTTGGTAAGCTAGATGAGAATGTAAAATTAATAGAGAAGCACTACGGTGTAAAAGTAAAGTTAGAAGATGGTTACTTATCTTTATTGGGAGAAGATGAGAAAGATGTCCTATTAGCAGACAAAACTCTTTCTACAATTTTGAAAATATTGATAAACCAAAAATCCATCGGATACAGGGACATTGAATATATAATTGAGCAAAGTGATAAATTTCCAGATGAAGATTTATCTAGACCTTATAACGAAGCCATCGTATATTCATCTACGGGAAAGGTAATTAGACCTAAAACCATAGGGCAAAAAAGATATATAGACGCAATTGGAAAAAATAATGTAACTTTTGGAATTGGTCCAGCAGGTACGGGAAAAACCTATTTAGCAGTTGCCATGGCAGTTAAAGCATTTAAAGCCAAAGAAGTTGCTAGAATCATTTTGACTAGACCGGCAGTGGAAGCTGGAGAGAGTTTGGGATTTTTGCCTGGAGATATGCAGATGAAAGTAGATCCCTATCTTAGACCACTTTATGACGCTATTTTTGATATGCTGGGAGCGGATTCATTCCACGACTTAGTTGACAAAAATATAATTGAAGTTGCTCCCTTGGCTTATATGAGAGGTCGTACTCTAGACAACGCTTATATCATTTTAGACGAAGCACAAAATACAACTAATGAACAAATGAATATGTTTCTCTCTCGTTTGGGACACGGATCTAAGGATATTGTAAATGGAGACGTTACACAAATTGACCTGAAAAAAGGACAGAAATCCGGATTAGTGGACGTTATAAAAATGTTAAAAGACATAAAAGGCGTAGAATTTGTATATTTAGAAAAATCAGATATTGTACGTCATAGAGTAGTTCAAAGTATTATTGAAGCTTATGAAAGATCGGAAAGAAATTAAAAATAAATTGCCTATTGTGAGCTTAAGATAATTTATGATAGAAATACTACTATCGAACGAAACGGAAGATGAATTAAATCCTGAATTTGAAAGTGTTATAGAGAAGTCTGTAAATGTAGTTGGTGAAATTATGAATCTCCAAGGGAATTGGGAAGTTAGTGTTTCAATCGTAACTCCAGAAGAAATTCAAGTTTTAAATAGGGAATATCGGGGAGTAGACAAAGTCACAGACGTTCTTTCTTTTCCAATGGAATTTGAAATGGATTTACCAATAAAACTTTTAGGTGACATCGTTATAAATATGGAAAAAATTAAATCCCAAGCTTTAGAATTTAATCATTCAGAAGAAAGGGAGCTATCTTATCTAACGGTTCACAGTATGTTGCATCTATTGGGCTTTGATCACATTGACGATGAGGAAAGAAAAGTCATGCGGGAAAAAGAAAAAGAGATAATGAAAGTTCTAGGAATTTCAGAATGAAAAGAGATTATAAACAAAATTTTTTACTCAACTTAATAGATTCATTTAACTATGCGATAAGCGGATTGATCACTGCTGTAGGTACAGAAAGAAATATGAAGATACACTACGGAGCAGCCATTATCGTACTTTTTAGTTCTCTGTTTTTCAATTTAAGTAGGGTTGAGTATATGATTTTGTTACTAACCATAACTTTGGTTATTGTGACAGAACTCATTAATACTGCTGTGGAAAAGACCATTGACTTAATTACGGAAGATTACCATCCATTGGCAAAAATTGTAAAAGATATAGCTGCAGGAGCGGTATTACTAGCGGCTTTAAATTCTGTGGCAGTAGGATACTTATTGTTTTTTGACAGATTAGATGCCGTGAGATCAGTAGTAATATTAAGAATTACCAATTCTCCAACACATCTAACTTTAATCGCAATACTTCTAGTGTTGGTAATAACAATTGGGCTTAAAGCCTTCTTTCACAAGTTTAGCAAGGGCACACCACTACAAGGTGGGGCAGTTAGTGGCCACTCTTCTTTGGCATTTTGTTGTGCCACAATAATTTCCACTATGTCAGAAAATATAATAATTACAATTTTAGCATTTATTATGGCTTTGTTAGTTGCAGAAAGTAGGGTCGAAGGAAAAATTCACACTACTTTAGAAGTAGTATCAGGTTCTGTATTGGGAATTCTAATAGGGATTTTGATATTTCAAGTTTTATAAAATAGGAGATAAATATGACAAAAGCAGGATTTGTATCGGTAATAGGTAGACCAAATGTTGGGAAATCCACGTTGTTGAATAGAATATTAGGCGAAAAGATTTCAATAATTTCTGATAAGCCTCAAACTACTAGAGATAAAATACAATTAATTTATACAGATGAAGATACCCAAATGATTTTTTTAGACACTCCAGGAATGCAAAACCCAAGGAATAAACTTGGTGAGCATATGCTTAACACATCTAGAGGATCTGTCGGGGATGCCGATGTGGTCCTTTATCTAGTAGATACAAGTGAATACATTGGATCTAGGGAAAAAGATATAATAGATTTTTTACAAGGAATAGAAGTTCCAATTATTCTAGTTATAAATAAAATAGACACAATTGAAAAATCTAAAATCTTAGAGTTAATAGATTTGTATAAAGATGTGGAAAATATTTCAGATATAATACCAATTTCAGCTACAAAGGGAGATGGAATTGAAGAATTAATTGAGGTAATAACTAAGCATCTTCCCGATGGGCCGTTTTTTTTTCCAGAAGATTATATTACAGATAAGTCTGAAAGATTTATTGTAGGGGAGATTATTAGAGAAAAGGCTTTATTAAATTTAAAAGAAGAAGTGCCCCATGGAATTTCTGTTATGGTGGATAGCATGAAAGAAGATGAAGAGGGAAGATTTAATATCACCGCGACTATTTATTCTGAAAAGGACTCCCATAAAGGAATTATAATTGGCAAGCAAGGTGGAATGATAAAAAAGATTCGCCAAGAATCCACCAGGGATATAGAGAGATTTCTAGATTCCAAAGTTAATTTGGAATTATGGGTTAAAATAGAAAAAAATTGGAGAGAAAGGGACTCAAAAGTAAAATATTTTGGATACCAATGAATTAGTTAAAACTAAGGGAATAATTTTATCCCAAGAAAACTATAAAGAAAGTAGCAAAATAATAAGTCTATTTACGGAAAAAAGGGGTAGGATAAACCTATTTGCTAGTGGGGTTTTGCGACCTAAAAGTGGTTTGATGTTGGCAACAGAAAAATTTGTAGAAAGTGAATTTGAACTTACGAGGACAAGTAGTAATTATTATATTAATTCAGCCAATTTGATAAACTCCAATTTAGAGTTGGCAAATAATTTGAAAACTTTTTTTATTGGAGAAATGATTTGCGAACTAATAATTAAAACTATGCCTGAGCATTTAGTAGAAGAAAAGATTTACAATCTCACCTCCCAAACCTTTGGGATTTTAAGAGAAAATAAGTTAGATCCATCTTTGATAAAAGTGGGATATATAATAAAATATATATCTTTTTTAGGCTTTAGACCACAATTACAAGAATGTGCAGAATGCTCTAGCAAAGATTATTCCAATATGTTTTTTTCTTACAAAGATGGTGGAATTATTTGTAGAAATTGTTTGGATATTAACGAGGAATATGTTAAACTCAGTAGGATAGAGTTGGAATTTATTTTGAAATTGTTATATAGTAAGTTTTCTGACTATAAAGATTTAAACCTACCTGATGAAGTTTTGAATAAGATAGACACATTAATATACAACTATATGCTTTACAACACAGATTTAGTTGGACTTGAATCTAGAGATAGATTTTTAAAACTTACAGGGACTTAGAGGAGGAAATTATGTACTTTCAAGACTTAATGCTAAAATTAATGGAATATTGGGGTGAACAAGGCTGTGTTATTTTAGAGCCCTATGACGTGGAAGTGGGCGCAGGTACAATGAGCCCTCATACTTTTTTAAAGGCTCTAGGACCAGAACCTTGGAGAACAGTTTATGTGGAGCCTTCAAGAAGACCAGATGATGGTCGATATGGCGACAATCCCAATAGACTTTATCAACATCATCAACTTCAAGTTATTTTGAAACCCACACCTGATAATATACAAGATTTATACTTAAATAGTTTAAAAGCTATTGGAATAGACCCTCAGGTTCATGACATAAGATTCATAGAAGACAACTGGGAATCGCCAACCCTTGGAGCTTGGGGTTTGGGATGGGAAGTTTGGATAGACGCTATGGAAATAACTCAATACACTTACTTTCAACAAGTGGGGGGAATTAATTGCGAGTTAGAATCTGGAGAGTTGACTTACGGACTTGAGAGAATCGCTCTTTATCTCCAAGAGGTGGATAATGTTTATGACATTATGTGGAACAAAAACATTAAATATGGAGATATTTTCAAACGAGCTGAGTTCGAACACTCCACTTACAGTTTTGAAAAATCAGACACAGATTTATTAAAAAAATTATTTGCACAATACGAAGAAGAGGCAAATCGAATCTTAGAAGAGACCACCTTAGTTTTACCGGCATATGATTATGTCTTAAAGTGTTCTCACACCTTTAATTTGCTAGATGCAAGGGGTGCAATTTCTGTATCTGAAAGAACAGGATATATACAAAGAGTTAGAAATCTAGCGAGAAAAGTTGCAAGTATTTACGTTGCCCAAAGGGAAGAATTAAACTACCCTTTGATAAAGGAGGTAAAATAAGTGCAAGATTATCTATTAGAAATTGGGGTTGAAGAACTTCCTTCTAGCTATATAGAAAAGGCTATAAAACAATTAAAAAATGATTTTGAAAAGTTACTAAATGAAAAGGGATTAAAATTTGAAAGTGTAGTGCCTTACAGCACTCCTAGAAGACTTGCTATAATAGTGAAGAATCTAGACGACTCTCAAGAAGATTCTGTAGAAATTGTCAAGGGACCTAGTGCTAAAATAGCGTATGACGATTCCAATAAACCGACAAAAGCTCTACAAGGCTTTATGAAATCCCAAGGACTTGAAGAATCTGATATAGAAATAAAAGACAATTATATTTATGGTAAAAAGACTATAAAAGCGAGAACTTTGGAAGAGATTTTTAAAGAATCTATCCCTAGTTTAATTAAAGGTCTGAATTTTCCTAAAAATATGAAATGGGGCGGAAAGGACATTAGATTTGCAAGACCAATCCGTTGGCTAGTTTCTATTTATGGAGAAAATCTATTAGAAATAGACCTAGAAGGAATTAAAGCTTCTAAGGTAACAAGGGGACATAGATTCTTAGGTTCCAGTCACATAGAAATTAAAAATGCCTTTTTATATAAGAAACTTTTAGAAGAAAATTATGTCATTCCAGAACCAGAGGAAAGACGTAAAATTATTAAAAGAGGAACTGAGAGACTGGCAAGGGAAATGTGTGGAGAAATTATAGAAGATGAGGCCCTATTAGACGAACTGGTAAATATCGTGGAATATCCCACTGCCATTTTAGGAAGAATAAAAGAAGAACATCTAAAACTTCCAAATATAGTTATCACAACTTCAATGAAAGAACATCTAAGATTTGTTCCAATCTATAAAGACGAAGAGCATTTACTACCTTATTTTGTCTCAATAGTAAATGGAACTGATGAACATGCTGATGTGATAATAAAAGGAAACGAGAAAGTTCTAGGGGCAAGACTTAAAGATGCTAAATTCTTTTACGAAGATGACCTTGAACAAAACCTTGAAGATTTGTCTAATGGATTAGATGGAATTACCTATCATGAAAAACTAGGTTCGATGAAATTGAGAGTTGAAAGAATTACTCAATTAGTTGGAGAAATTGGAGAGCAATTAGACATAGCTAAGGAATCTCAAGAACAACTTTTAAGAGCAGCTGAAATTTCTAAGGGGGATTTGCTTACTAAAATGGTTAGCGAATTCACCGAACTTCAAGGAATCATGGGAGAAATCTATGCAAAACACGACGGAGAAGATTCTCTAGTTTCCACTGCAATAAAAGAACAATACATGCCTAGATATGCCGGAGCAGAGATTCCAGAAACCACTGTTGGATCCATTTTGTCTATATCAGATAAACTAGATGCTATATCTGGAATGTTTGCCATTGGGACAATTCCAACTGGTTCCCAAGATCCATTTGGTCTAAGAAGAGCTGCTTTGGGTATAATAAATATAATAAGAAAAAATAATTGGAAGATATCCATAAAAGAAGCTATAAAAGACTCTCTTTTTGCCTATGTTGAAAAAAATAATTTAGTATTTGATTACGAGGATGTCAGCGAAGGAATCTATAATTTCATATTATCTAGAATCAAAGTTATATTGTTAGATGAAGGAGTTAGATATGATTTAGTAGATGCCATTTTGGAATCCAAAGATGAAGATATCTTCAATATATTTAAGAAAGCTTCAGAATTGAAAAAATGGTTTGAAACAGAAGATAGAGAAAAAACTGTTGAGACCTTCACAAGACTTAACAATATCGCAATTAAGGGAGATAAAACAGATTATAATACAGAATTATTCAACGAATATGAAGATAATCTCCTAAAAGAATTAATATCAGCTCAATCAGAAGTGGAAACCATTGGGCTAGAAAAGAACTATTTAGAATCTTTAGAAAAAGCTTCCAGATTGGAAGAACCAATAAATGAATTTTTAGATCACGTATTGGTATTTGATGAAGATGAAGAAATTAGAGATAACAGATTAGCACTTTTGAAAACGGTCAATGAATTTCTATTAAAGATAATCGATTTTTCAAAGATAATTGTTTAAGAGGTGAAAATGAAGCTTACAGACACTCAAAGGGCAATAATTGAATTATTAAAAGACCAAGGAAATCTTAGTCAAGAAGAAATTGCTAATGAGTTGGGAGTTGCTAAGTCAGATATAAAGTCTGACTTAGTGCTCTTGACTACTTTAGAAATTTTAGGGGCAAGACAGTCCTATGGATATTTTTATCAAGGAAAAAAGAATTACATACTATTTGCCGAACTTTTAAAAGCTTTTCCAATTGAAAATATTATGAGTATGCCTGTAATTATAGAGGAGAGAACTTCTGTATACGACGCAATCGTAACTATGTTTTTAGAAAACGTAGGAAGTATTTATATTACTAAAAAGGGTAATTTAGTGGGGGTAGTTTCTAGAAAAGATCTTTTAAGAGCTGCAATAGGAACTCACGACCTACATCAAACTCCAGTGAATGTTATGATGACAAGGATGCCCAATGTGAAGACTGTCACACCAGAGACTTCTGTTTTTGATTGTGCAAAAATATTAGTTGAATCTCAAATAGATGGAGTTCCAGTTATTGAAGAGATGGAAGATGAACCTGGAGCTTTTAAAATAGTGGGTAGAGTTACTAAGACAAATATAACAAATTTATTTGTCAGGATGGGTAATGATTATTATATAG
>JAEZYW010000103.1 GCA_023418835.1 Bacillota bacterium
ATTGAAGGAAATACAATAACCCTAGACGAAACTAGACAAGTGATTAAAGACGGATTGACAATTGGCGGTAAGTCAGTAAAAGAACATCTTGAAATCATAGGACATAAAGAAGCATTTGATTTTATTGTTGAATTAGGCAAAGATAAGAAACAGATGCTAACTGAAAAGATTATAAAAGAAATCCATTCTTTAGTATTAATGAACGATAGAGAAAATAAGGGCAAATACAGAAATATATTAGTACGAGTTGGAAGCCACACCCCACCACAACCATATATGATTGAACCGTTAATGGAAGAGCTTATAACTAAGTACAATCAAAGTGAGGAAGAAGCAATTGAGAAAATTGCTAGATTTCACCTTGACTTTGAAATGATACACCCGTTCATTGACGGTAATGGTAGAACAGGAAGACTTATTTTAAACCTAGAGCTAATAAAAAAAGGATACCTGCCTATTGATATCAAGTTCAAAGACCGTTTTGACTATTACAAAGCCTTTGAAGATTACCAAAAAAATGGTTCAATTCAGTCCATGCTAGATTTAGTTGTTAAATACGAAGAAGAAGAATTGAGAAGATACATTGAGACACAAAGCTATAAATAAAAGTAATAGTAAATCCTTTTAAATAGACCGTTTTGTAGTCATTTGATAATTTTTAAGGAAGTATCAATACCGTAAACACTACAAAACCAGAATTTATGCCATTTCCACATATTAAAAAGAGAAGATATTAAAATTATCTCCTCTAAGAATGTTGACAAACTCATTTTAAAAGGTCGAAGATAACATCCTTTTGAGACCATTTCATGGCCTGTCGGCCCGAGGGTAGTCGAAAAAGGATTTATCGAGACCTTTATATTCAGGCTGAGAGGAGATAAAAATATCTCCTCTCATTTTTTTATTAAATTTTCTCAAGTGCTTGTTTTATATCGTTTATTATATCTTCTGGATTTTCTATTCCAACAGACATTCTAATTAGATCTGGCGAAACTCCTGCTCCTTTAAGTTCTTCATCATTCATCTGTCTGTGAGTTGTTGAAGCTGGGTGTAAAACGCAAGTTCTAGTATCAGAAACGTGGGTTACCACCGCTGCTAGTTCTAGAGAGTCCATAAATCTCATTGCTGCTTCTCTTCCACCTTTTATACCAAAAGATATTACCCCACAAGATCCATTAGGCATATATTTTTGAGCTAATTCATATTGAGAGTCCCTTTCTAGTCCTGAGAAGTTTACCCATGGAATGTTTTCATTATTTTCTAAAAATTTCGCAACTGCCAAGGCATTTTGATAATGTCTTTCCATTCTTAAGCTTAAAGTTTCAAGTCCTATTCCAAGATAAAATGAATTTTGAGGTGAAGGTACAGACCCTAAATCCCTCATAAGAGTTGTAGTCATCTTTGTTATATAAGCATTTTTGCCAAATTTTTCTGTAAATATTAAACCGTGATACGTTTCATCTGGCTGAGTTAATGATGGAAATTTATCGGGATATTTACTCCAATCAAAGTTTCCAGAATCAATTATTGCTCCTCCCACTGAATTTGCAGATCCATTCATATACTTTGTTGTAGAGTGAGTTACGATATCAGCTCCCCATTCGAAAGTCCTACAATGTATCGGCGTTGGGAATGTATTATCCACTATTAGAGGAACTCCATTCTCATGTGCTGCCTTTGCAAATTTTTCTATATCCAATACTTTTAGGGATGGATTTGCTAAAACTTCTCCAAATACGCACTTTGTATTTTTTTTAAATTTTGTTTTCAATTCTTCTGGCGAAATTTCCGGTTCGACAAATGTTGATTCTATGCCCATGTCTTTCATTGTATGAGCAATCAAGTTGTAAAATCCACCGTAGATTGCAGAAGAAGCAACAACATGGTCACCAGATTTTAATATGTTCATTAGAGCATAAAATGTTGTCGCTTGTCCAGAGGATGTTAATATACCTGCAACTCCACCTTCTAACATTGTAATTGTTTTTGCAACTGCATCATTTGTTGGATTTGCAAGTCTAGAGTAAAAATATCCCTCGGCTTTAAGATCAAATAAATCTCCCATTTCTTGGGATGAGTCGTATTTATAGGTTGTGGATTGTACTATCGGTACTACCCTAGGTTCTCCATTTTTCGCTTCATATCCACCTTGTACACATATGGTATCTAATTTATAATTTTTCATCAATTCCTCCTATTAATTTTCTTTTCTCCCTAAAATACTTCCCAGTATGAACCAATAAAAGCCGGTAAAACCCAAGCAAATCCATAGGAACTAAAGGGAATTAATTTTATAAAGTTATCTATAAAACTTATTGGGAATATTGAATTAAAAGCTTCCAGTATACTAATAATTAAAGTAAAAATCATTGTCATTCTATAGCTCAACCTATTTGGAATCAGATTTTTAAAGATTCCTAAAAACATCATTACTATCAAGCTAGGATATTCTCCTAAAAATATTGGAGTTGTCACAAATACAATTTTTTCAACTCCCAATAACGCAATTGACGCTCCCAATATAGAAAAAAATCCTGCCGCTATACTTTGTGGGGTATTTTTTCATTTGAAAACTCGTGGAAAATGCTGCAATTGAAGTAATTTGACCTATCGCCGTTGTAAGGCAAGCAAGTATAACCGCGATTCCAAGGCCATAAAGCCCAGTTTTCCCTAATACTTGGTTTACAATTGATAATAATAAAGAGGATCTATCAATTGTTGGAGGATATTGATTTGAAACCTTTGCACCTATATACAATAGTCCAACATATATTATAAACAATAATATAAAAGCAACTATGCCAGCATTTGCTGTCATTCTATTTCTTTCTTTATCGGAATTATAGCCTCTTCTAATTATGTCGCCAATAAATACCGTCCCTAAAAGGTAACTTACGATTAAATCTCCTGTTTGATATCCTCCTAAAAATGAATTGACTAAAACATTATCAACTGCTGGTTCTATAGGATTTCCCAAATCGGTGAAAAATCCCTTGATAATAATTGCAGCCAAAATTACGACTAAAGCAGGTGTTAAATATTTTCCAACTCTATCTATCATCTCATTTACATCCAGAGAGAAATAAAACGCAATTAGAAAATAAGCGATAATAAATACAGCCAATGGAAATTTAGGAAAAATCGCCTCAACTCCTAATTCAAAACCCACAGCTCCAGTTCTCGGAACAGACACATGACCTGCGAATAACATTATTAATAATAATAAGTACTTAGAAAAATTGGGGTGCAGATCTTTTGTCAGACTTTCAACAGAACCGCCTGATCTTGAAATTACATAAAGGGCAACGACTGGCATAAGGACTCCTGATAAAATAAATCCCGCAGAACCAAGGGACCACTGATTTCCTGATTGCAATCCTAAAAGTGGAGGGAAAATTAAATTTCCAGCACCAAAATAGGAAGCAAAAAGTGCAAGTCCAATTACCAAACTATCTTTGTTTTTGTTTTTCATATTTCCTCCTCAAAAATTTTAATTCTATTAAAATATTTAGCTATATTTAAATTTTGATAAAATTTATCCTGTTATAACATAAATAAAAATTTATAGTAGAGTAATTTTGAATAAATTATTAGCTTTATCTATAGGTAAAATTTAAGAATGTAAAATCGGTTACAACAAAGATAGAGAGCATGGAAAAAAACAAAAAATCTCCCAACATTATCCATATAAGCGGTTAGTTGAGAGATTTTAAAAATCATATTATTTAATTTAAACGACCTTTGATAGTCAATAAAATTATACATTTATTACCCTTCCACTACTGTAATAGGTGAAGTTTCCAGTTGCCAAAAGTTTTTTAGTTTGGTCGTAGAGTTCAACTTGGTATCTGGAAATTCGATTGCCGTGTTTTAAAACTTTGGCATATGCATAGATAATTTCCACATTTTCTCCTGCTGCCAAATATTCCATATTTGCATTTACCGTGACTACTTCTTTACCATAGGATCTAGC
>JAEZYW010000093.1 GCA_023418835.1 Bacillota bacterium
GATAACAATCCATCGCTTTTTTATGCTGTCCCGCTTTAAAAAATGTAAAGGTTTTATAAAGTCTTATCTATGAGAGTTTTAGTCTGTTATAATTAATGAGAATAAATATATTATGGAGGGCAACTTAATGAATGCAATAGTAATTTACAATTCAGAAACAGGATTCACAAAACGCTACGCTATGTGGATTGCCGAAGAAGCTAATGCTGATTGTTTGGAATTTTCAGAAGCCAAAAGTAAAGATCTCTCATCATACGATGCAATTATTTTTGGCGGTTGGGCTCATGCTGGTGGCATTACTAAACTCCAATGGTTTAAAGATAATATGGATAAGTGGTCCGGTAAAAAACTTATTGTATTTTGCGTGGGCGCAAGCCCCTTGGATAACCCTGATATTGAAATAGGACTGAAACAAAGCTTCACAGAAGAAGAATTTGAAAAAGTAAACGTCTTTTATTGTCCTGGTGGAATAAATTATGAAAAAATGTCTCTGAAATCCAGACTTATGATGAACGCCTTTGTAAAAGTAGTTAGTTTAAAGAGGAATAAGACAGAACAAGAAAAACAAATGGTAGAAGTTATGTCTAGTTCTTATGATATTTCTGATAAAAAATATATAGAACCAATTTTGGAATGTCTAAAAAAATAATTACTTACTTAATACCGAATTTTTTACAAATGGGTGAATAAAATGAAAAATAACGACAGAGATACTATTCGTTGCGATTGGGCAAATAACGGGGATTTAGAAAGACATTACCACGATACACAATGGGGAAAACCAGTTCACGATGATAGCGTCCTTTTCAAAATGTTAATACTAGAAGGAATGCAAGCAGGATTAAGCTGGTCAACGATTCTTAAAAAAATGGACACCATCTCCCAAGCCTTTGACAATTTTGATCCCCACATTATCAAAGATTACGACGAGAAAAAAGTTGAAGAACTGTTACAAAATCCAGGAATTATAAGAAACCGACTGAAAGTTCTAGCTGTAATTAATAATGCAAAGGCATATCTTGAACTATGCAAAGAATTTGGCTCTTTAAATGACTATCTTTGGAGTTATGTAAACTACTCTCCAATTGTAAACTCATGGGAAAGGATTGAAGAAGTTCCCAACAATACCCAATTGTCAGATGAAATTAGTAAGGATTTGAAAAAAAGAGGGTTCAAGTTTGTAGGCTCTACAATAATTTATGCCTATATGCAAGGAATAGGAATGGTAAACGATCATCTAATTACATGCTCATTTAGATGATATTAAAAATAAAGCTAGAAAGAGAGGAAGAAAAATGAAAGAAAATAGAAAAACATATCATTTATTGATCCAAAGTATGGCTTATATATTTGCATTTGTGGCGTTCAGTCGATATTTTAGTCACCTGTATCTTTTTCAATGGTTATCCCATAACAAATACGTCTATTTCTTTTTTTGCGTAATTACATTGATGCTAACCATATTTAAAAACGAAAAATTAGGGTATGTTCTAACAATTGGAAATTTAGTTGGATTGATGGTGGGTCATTTTCTAGGGGAATTTATAAGAGAAATAAATATGAGCAATATCACTGAGACTATGGATGGACAGACAAAATATCAGTTGAGCAAAAATTATGGTGTATTGATTTGGTTGATTTGTATTGTATTATCAATTTCTTTGTATGGATTATTTAAGTTTATAAGGAAGGAATAGTCGAGTTTTATACAATAAAGAATGATAATTATGTGGTAATATTGTTATTGTATAAACATACAAATTAGAATTTAATGAGGTGATAAATTGATTTTACATTGTATGAAGAAATCTACTTGGGAGGATAGAAAAGAAAAAGAATATTAGGGGGCTAGAAATTTAGAAGCTGATGGGTTTATTCATTGTTCTGCACCCGAGTTGTTTTGGAGAGTTGCACCTAACTTTAAAGACATTGATGAAGAACTTATTCTGGTTTGTATAGACGAAAAGAAATTGGAATCAGAAGTGAAATTTGAAGATGAAGATGATTGTGGTCGGTATTATCCTCATGTATATGGACTAATAAATAATAGTTCTGTTATTCAAGTACTCCCTTTTCTAAAAGATAAAAATGATAATTATTTAAAGAATGAAGAGTTATCATGTTATTTGGATAAATAGTAAAGGCGTTAAACCCGTTTGGTTACTACTTAATTTCAAAAAAGTCTGCAATAAAGATATTAACATCTTCGTTGCAGACTTTCTTTTTTAATATTTACTTTCTACAGAAATAAATTTATCTATATATTGACTGTAAGTCATGTCGTAGTCTTCAATTCCATTTTCGTCTATTTTGATAATTCTATTGGCAATTGTGTCCATAAATTCCGTATCGTGGGAAGAAAATAGTAAATTCCCTTTATAGGCTATAAGCCCGTTATTTACACTGATAATGGACTCTAAATCTAGATGGTTTGTAGGTTGATCCAATATCAAAGTGTTTGCATCTGATAACATCATCTTGGAAAGCATCATTCTAACTTTCTCTCCCCCAGACAAAACGTCTGATGGTTTTAGGGCCTCTTCTTTTGAAAATAACATTCTTCCCAAAAATCCTCTGATATAGCTTTCAGATTGTTCCTCTGAATACTGTCTCAACCAATCTATTAAATTTAGCTCTTTGTCGAAAAATTCGCTATTGTCCTTTGGCAGATAGTTTAAAGTTGTGGTAACTCCCCACTTGACTTCTCCGCTATCAGGCTCAAGCTCGCCAATTAGTATTTGAAATAAAGTTGTTATGGACAATTCATTTCCAATAAATCCAACTTTGTCATAGGGATTTATTCTAAAGGACACATCTTTTAAAAGTTCAACCCCGTCCACAGTTTTGGAAAGATTTGAAACTTCTAGAATATCCTTTCCCAAAGTTCTTCCTATTTCAAAACCCACAAAAGGATATCTTCTACTAGAAGGAGAAATGTCTTCTAATTCAATTTTATCCAATAGCTTTTTACGGCTTGTGGCTTGCTTAGATTTAGATTTATTTGCAGAGAATCTTCTAATAAATTCTTGAAGTTCTTTAATCTGGTCTTCCTTCTTTTTGTTTGCATCTTTTGCCATTTGAGCTGCTAACTGGCTAGATTCGTACCAGAAGTCGTAATTGCCAACGTAGATTTTAATTTTTCTAAAATCTATATCCACCATATGAGTACATATATCATTTAAAAAGTGACGGTCATGGGATACTACAATTACAGTTCCTTCGTAGTCTTTTAAAAATTCTTGTAACCACAAAATTGATTGGATGTCCAAATCGTTTGTAGGCTCGTCTAACAAAAGGATCTCAGGTTTTCCAAAGAGGGCTTTTGCCAAAAGGACTTTTACCTTTTCCTTACCTGTAAGTTCTCTCATATATTTATCGTGCATTTCCACTGGAATTCCAATACCTTGAAGAAGAGTCGCCGCTTCTGCTTCGGCAGTCCAACCGTCCATGGCTGCAAATTCTTCTTCCAGTTGGGCAGCTAAAATACCGTCTTCATCGTCAAAGTCTGGCTTTGCATAGAGCTCATCTTTTTGCTTTTGTATTTCCACAAGCCTTGGGTTGCCTAGTAAAACCGTATCTAAAACCAATTCATCTTCAAAGGCAAAGTGGTTTTGCTCTAAAACGCTCATTCTAGCATCCGATGCAATACTCACATTTCCCGTATCAGGCTCGATTTTTCCTTCTAAAACTTTTAAAAATGTAGACTTTCCTGCTCCGTTAGCCCCAATAACCCCGTAACAATTCCCCGGCGTAAAAGATAGATTCACATCATCAAAAAGTTTGGAACCTTGGAAGCTTAAACTCAACTCGTTAACTGTAATCATTTATTTCCTCAATTTCTTTTTATTTCACTTTCTATTTTAACCTCAATCAATATACCAAAAGAAAGAAGGCAAATCAAGGATAATCTACAATTTAATAGTTTTCTAATATATATTTTACTTCTGGGTCTATCCCCATTTTATAATTTTTATAAACTCTTGGAATTTCTATATCTGGATTCAAAGGTTCAATTCCTAACTCTGGGTTTATTTCAAAATATTTTGTGGAATAACTTATTTGGAAAGGCGTATTTGGAATTTCAAGCATTCTAACCTCTCCATAGTGATTAATTGAACCTCCCGTTGGGGATCCTACAAGTGTAGCATCAAGAGAATTTTTTAGTTCTATTGCGTTTAATATGGCAGATGAAAATGTGCTAGGACCTATTAGTCCAAAGAAATTTCTACCCTCCCTATTTTTCTTTAGCATCCCAATAAAGGGATCCAACACTCGGGAATCTCCCCCAGAATTATATCTTAGATCTATAATAATATTTTTAAATTCGTATTTTTCTAAAAATCCCTCGATGTCTTTTGAAAATTTACTCATGGGATAATCTTTGTCATTGGCACAAACATTGTATTGGATGAATAAATTGTTCTCATCTATATCAAAACTTCGATAATATCCACTAGGTGAAGTTGAAAGTGTGTTATTTGGAGTGTCTCCCACAAACTTTCCTTTGGGATTGTTGTCTACTATTAGTTTAACTTTTGAATGGTTGCCATTATCATCTTCTAAGTTAATGTATAAATCTTCTCCCTTTTCAATAATTCCCAAATATTCAAAAGCCGATTTGGTATTTACAATATTGGGCATGGACAATCTCAACTGGACTTCATTGTCGTGACTTACAAGTTTTTTTCCTAAATTTTCGAATTCTTCCATATTCAATTCGTTAAAACCCAAAACTTTTTGTCCTAAAAATTCTTTGTTTTCGTTGTCAATTGCCGATAATCTCCATCCGTCTTCGTAGTAAACCATATTGTACAAAAAATAATCCAAGTCTGCATTTGTATAAGCTCCTCTAGTGTGGGAATCTCCCACAAATGCAACTAGCTCTAAAATTCCGTTATAAATTTCTCTAGGTTCTTCAAAATCTTCTATTTTACTTTTTATTTCAGTCTTTTTTTCTTCAAATTCTTCTTTTGTAATTTGGGCATACATATTTTTATGATTTTTTTCTAAATTAGTATGTACAAATTCCAATACATCTTTTTGCTCAGCTGTTACTAATTCTGTGGAATTTTTGTTACAAGATGCGGTCAATAAAATAGTCAATAGAACAAACAATATTCTCTTCATTATTTTCTCCTTTACTCTGTTATTTCAGACAAGTTTTTATACTTTTTGTAATTTTTATGGGAAGAAATTACAATGG